>CAYVLM010000118.1:0-6599 GCA_964452225.1 uncultured Steroidobacteraceae bacterium
GTGCTGAACTTCGCCGCGGCCCAGGACGGAATGATCGTCTTGGCGCCCTCGCCCGAGTACCCGCCCCACAGGCCGTTGATGTCGAGGGTCGGCCGGGCGGAGAGCCGCTCGAGGAGCGTGTACCCTTTCTCGCCCTCCCAGAGCGCCGGGACGTCGAGGGTGCTGCGCAGCTCCTCGGCGTCGAAGGGCACAGCCGCGTAGGCCGACCGTTCCGCCTCACTCAGCGGGCGGACCCGGTCATAGAAGCCCGGGATCGTGACCCGGCCGTCCGCATCCTTGAGGCTGGCCAGCATCGTGACCAGGACGTTCGCCGGGTTGGCCACGCCACCGCCGTACTGCCCCGAATGCACATCCTGGAACGGCCCGGAGACCTTTACTTCGAAATAGGCGATCCCGCGCAGGCCGTAGGTGAGCGCCGGCGTCCCCTCGTCGTCGTGCATCGCGGTGTCGCTCACGATGCACACATCGCTGGCGAGGAGCTCGGGGTGCTCCTCGATGAACTGGTCGGCCGGCTCGGACCCGACCTCCTCATCGCCCTCGAAGAAGATGCGCAGGTTCACCGGGAGCCGGCCGGCGGTCCGCATCCAGGCATCGGCTGCCTGGAGGTGGATCTCGATCTGGCCCTTGTCATCTGCGGAGCCGCGGGCGTAGATTCGCCCGTCCTCGTGCCGAGGCTCGAACGGTGGCCGCACCCACTCGTCCTCGGGGTCGGACGGCTGCACGTCGTAGTGGCAGTAGACCAGCACGGTGGGCCGGTCGGGCCCGGCATGCAGCCAGTCCGCGGTGATCACCGGGTGGCCCGACGTCTCGTGCGCCGCAGCGTGCTCGAAGCCGATTTCCCCCAGCCGTCCGATGATCCATTCGGCCGCCTGGCGCACGGCTGGGTCGCGCGCCGGATCGGCGCTGACCGACTCGATCCGCAGCAGCTGGTCCAGCTCGGCAAGCGCATCCGCGGCGCTGGAGCGCGCATGGTCAAGGGCGGCCTGCAGGGCGGATCGGGCGTCGGTGGTCTTCATCGGCCGATGATAGAGCCCCCTAGCGGATCAGGCGGAAGAGGAACGCGAAGAAGAGCGCGAGGGCCACGATCGGCACGAAGGCCGCGATCCGCAGCAGCCGTGGCCAGCCCGGCCCGCCGGTCATGGCGTAGACCGGGATGGTGATCGGGAAGAGGACCGTTGCCACCGAGTAGCCGACGCGGCGCCAGTAGCTGATGTCGTCTCGATCCTGCACGTCGAGCCAGTAGGCGGCGATCATCCCGAAGGAGATCACCGCCAGCAGCACGAAGACGGTCCACAGGATCGGAAAGAGCATCCTCCCGATCCTAGCGCGCCCCTCAGCCCCCCGACCGCTCCCCGCGCGCCCCTCAGCCCCCGGACCGCTCCCCGCGCGCCCGGGCGTGCCGCTCGCGATCCTCCGCGCCGTCGAGGACCTCCCCGATCCAGGCCAGCGGCCGGCGCCGAGGGAGGACTGGCTCCGCGGCGGGCAGGAGCCCGGTCAGCGCCTCGCGCACCCGATCCTCGAGCTGCGCCCGGCCGACCCCGCCCCGCATCCCGGCGCTCTCGATCGGCTCGCCGAAGCGGATCGCCACCCGCCGGCGGAACCAGAGCTCGCTGCTCCCCACCACGGCACATGGCACGATCGGCACCCCGGAGGCGGTCGCGAAGGCAATGGCTCCCTCCTCGAACGGCAGAAGCTCGCGCTCAGCGAAGCCGACCCGCCCTTCCGCGAAGATGGCCAGCACGCCGCGGGCGTCGAAGACCGACCGCACGGCGCGCACGGCGGAGACGAGCGTCGTCTTTGCCGGGTTGAACGGGATAACCCCGCCGAAGAAGGCCATCACCCGGTTCTTGAAGCCCCGGGAGAAGTCGGCCTCGCGCGGCCCGAACCAGGTGATGCGCGGCGTCGCTGGCGTCACCGCCAGGATCAGCATCGGATCCCAGCCCGAATGGTGGTTGCAGACGAGCTGGAACGGCGGGGCGGGCCATCGCTCGAGCCCTTCGGCACGGACCGAGAAGAGCACGCGGACCGCCCAGCGGTTGAGCGCGAGCATGAGCCGATAGCGCGGCGTCACCATCACGGCCGGGACCCGCGGGCCGACGCGGCGCGCCCGCTCCTCTTCGTCCCTCACGTTGCTGCGGCACCCGCCGAGGGCGCCCGAACCGGACCCGGCGCTGCGTCACCGGTGAGCGACTCGACGTCCTCCCGTCGATGCGGATCGACCCTGGTGAGGGCCAGCGCCGAGAGCATCAGGAACAGGACTCCCATGGCCACCGCTGCGCGTGGCCCGTACGGCGTGCCGACCGCGGCGCCCACCACGTCCTGGATCGGCCCGGCAATCATGATGAAGACCGGCCCCGCCATGGCCGTGCCCGCATTGAGGATGCCCATGTAGCGGCCGGTGGTGTCCTTCGGGATGACGTCGGACATCAGCGCCCAGTCGGCCGACAGGAACGTGCCGATGCCGATGCCGAACGGCACCCAGCAGGCAATGGCCACGGCCGGGGTGGGTGCCGCCGTCGCCCCCAGGAGGCCGGCGCCGGCTATCGCCGCAGCGGCCCAGATCACCGGTCTGCGGCCGAAGCGGTCCGAGAGCCGCCCACCGGGAAGCGCGGCGAGCGCGGTCATCACCGCCACAATGGCGGTGCCGATGAAGAGGGTGGACTTGGCGTCGGCGGCTTCGAGGCCAAAGGAGCGCTCGAAGTAGAGCAGCGCGATGGCCGTCACGTTGTAGGCGCCGAGGAAGAAGAGCCGCACCACGAGGAGCCAGAGGACGTCGCGCTGCTTGAGGATGTCCCTCGCCCAGGCGGAGAGGGCCAGCTGCCGCCAGCCCATGGTCCGTTGCGGGGCGCCGCGCCCCTCCGTCACCGAGATGACCACCACGACCATCGTGAGCGCCTCGACGAGGCCCAGGCCCATCACCGCAACCGGCTCGGCGACGAAGTTGGGGCCGATGGCCGCGATGCCCACGCCGGCGATGGCACCCAGGGTCAGCATGAGCCCCATCAGCCCCGAGGCCAAACCCACCTGACGGGCGGGGACGAGGTCGGGCACGTATCCCTGGAACGGGCCCTGTGCGAAGTTCGAGCTCGTCTGGAGCAGGAAGTAGAAGGCGACCATTGCCACGAAGCTGTTCGACAGCGCCAGACCGGCAAGGAAGACCATGTCGAAGGCGGTGCCGATCACGATGTACGGCTTGCGACGCCCCCAGCGCGTCATCGTGTAGTCGCTGATGACCCCGACCGTGGGCTGGACCAGGATCGCGGCGACCGCACCGACCCCCATGGTGATCGCGAGCAGCGAGCCGGCGATCCCGGGCCCCAGCCTATCGAATCGGTCCGCCAGGATGGCGTTGTTCAGGCCGGCCCACACGGTCTGGATGCCGAGCCAGTAGATGGACAGGGTGAGGAGCTGGCTCATTGGCAGGCGGGCACGCTGAGGCACAGGCGCCACCGCCCCTGATTCGGGCACCGCGACCGTGGACACGGGCCGTCCCTCCTCTCCCGACCGCCGAGCGTAGCGAGTCGCTCCGAAATGTCCAGAGTCTGCCGGCAGGCCACTGCGGCGGCACTACGGTACCGTTGGCGCTCCATGAGCCGACGCCTGCCACCCGCCATGTCCCACCCGGACTTCCGGCGGTACCTCTCGGCGCGCCTGGCCGGCTCCTTCGGCTCCCAGATGCTGATCGTGGCGCTCGGCTACCAGGTGTACGAGCTGACCCGCAACCCGCTCGACCTGGGGCTCATCGGCCTGTCGCAGTTCCTCCCGTTCGTCATCCTGGTGCTGCCGGCCGGCCACGCCGCCGACCGGCTCGACCGCCGCCGGATCATGGCCGCCTGCTACGCGCTCCTCGCGGCATGCGCCGTGGGGCTCATGGCGCTGACGGTGGCCGGCCTGCATGCGGTCTGGCCCATCTTCGCGGTGATGACCCTCTTCGGCGTGGCGCGGGCGTTCAGCATGCCGACCGGCCAGGCGCTGGTGCCCAACCTGGTGCCAACCCGGGACTTCGGCAACGCGATCGCCATCACGTCCTCGGCCGGGCAGATCGCGATCATCGGTGGTCCGGCGCTCGGCGGGATCCTGTACCTTGCCGGCCCCGCTGTGGTCTATGCGGTGGTGGCGGTGCTCACCCTGCTCGGCAGCGTGCTGCTCCTCGGCATCGCCGGCGGCGGACGGGGCGAGCCGCTCCGCGAGCCGGTGAGCCTGCGGACGGTCCTTTCCGGCGTGCTGTTCGTCCGATCGCACCCGGTCGTCCTGGGATCGATCAGCCTCGACCTGTTCGCCGTGCTCTTCGGCGGCGCGACCGCTCTGCTGCCCGTGTACGCCAGCGACATCCTCCGCGTCGGGCCCATTGGCCTCGGCGTGCTGCGCTCGGCGCCCGCGGTCGGTGCGGCCGTCTGCGCAGCCGTGATCGCGGCGCGGCCGGTGAGCCGCCACGTCGGCGCCTGGATGTTCGGCGGGGTCGCCGTGTTCGGCGCATCGACCCTGATCTTCGGGATCTCCACCAGCTTCCCCCTGACGCTCGCCGCGCTCGTGGTGCTCGGCGCCGCGGACCAGGTCAGCGTCTACATCCGCCACCTGCTCGTGCAGCTCACGACGCCGGACCGGATCCGGGGTCGGGTGAGCGCGGTGAACGCGGTCTTCATCGGGGCGTCGAACGAGCTGGGGGAGTTCGAGTCCGGGGTTACCGCGGCCTGGTGGACGACCGTGCCCGCCGTGCTGGTGGGCGGGATCGCGACGATCGTGGTGGCCGCCACCTGGAGCCGCCTCTTCCCGTCCCTGCGCACCCTGGATCGATTCCCTGGCATGGCGGACGCCGGGCTCCCCTCCGGCGGACCGGACCCAGAGGGCGTGGCAGGTCCTGACGAGCTGGGGATGAGCGTGGCGGGCGCCACGAGCGCGGTGCCGGCTCCCGGCGAGGGACCGGATGGCGGCTCCGCCGCCTCGCCGGAGTAGAATGCCGCGGCATGTTCATCGACCCGATTGCCTTCCACATCGGCCCGATCGACGTCCACTGGTACGGCATCATCATCGCCACCGCGGTGATCTTCGGTGCCGTGGTGGGGACCCTCGAGGCCAGCCGGCGGGGGGAGGATCCCGAGCAGGGCTGGTCGATGCTCCTGGTAGTCATCGTGGCCGCGGTCGTTGCTGCGCGGCTCTACCACGTCATCAGCGCCTGGGGCTCTATCTACTCCAAGGATCCGCTGCTCATCCCGCAGGTCTGGAACGGAGGGCTCGGCATCCCCGGCGCCATCATCGGCGGCGGGGCCGCCATCTGGTGGTACACGCGCCGCCACAAGCTCGTCTTTGCCCGATGGCTGGACATCTTCGCCCCGGCCCTGCTCCTCGGCCAGGCGATCGGGCGCCTCGGTAACTTCGTCAACCAGGAGCTCTACGGCCCCCCCATCGGCCAGTGCGGAACGAACGGCTTCCCTCCCTGCCTGCCGTGGGGGATCCAGATCGACGCCGCCCACCGGCTCGGCACGCCGTGGGACCCCATCAGCTTCCCGGTCGGCAGCACGTACTTCGTCCCGCTGTTCGCCTACGAGGCGATCCTGAACCTGATCGGCCTGGCCGTCATCCTCATCCTCGCCCGGCTGCTGGCCAAGCGTCTCTTCGACGGTGACATCTTCCTGGTGTACGTGATCTGGTACGGCGCGGTGCGCTCGTTCCTGGAGATGTACCGGGTCGACAACTGGTTCATCGGACCGCTGCCCACCGCGACCTGGCTTGGCCTCGGCGGCATCATCGCGGCGATAGCCTTCCTGCTGCTCCGCCACAATCGCGGCTGGGGAACACCCGGGGCCTGGATGCACCCCGATGAGACCGATGACGAGCGGACCGCGGACGAGGCCTCGTCTCCGGGCGAGCCATCGTCGGAGCCTTCCCCTGGCTGACACCCCACGCCCGACCCGCCCAAGCGAACCGGCGATCCACGCTGACGTGACGGCCGCCATCGGCCAGACGCCGCTCGTTGCCCTGGACCGCCTTGCGGCGGGCCTGGCATCCCGTGTCGTCGCCAAGCTCGAGGCCCTCAACCCGGGAGGCTCGGTCAAGGACCGGATCGCGATGCCCATGATCGAGGCGGCCGAACGCGCCGGCCTCCTGAGGCCTGAAGGCACGATCGTGGAGCCCACGAGCGGCAACACCGGGGTCGGGCTTGCGATGGCGGCGGCGGTGCGCGGCTACCGGTGCATCTTCGTGATGGCGGACAAGCAGTCGGAGGAGAAGCGGGCGCTCCTGCGCGCGTACGGCGCCGAGGTGGTCGTCTGCCCAACCGACGTCGATCCGGATGACGAGCGCAGCTACTACCGCGTCTCCGACCGGTTGGCGCGCGAGATTCCCGGCGCGTGGAAGCCCGACCAGTACGCGAACCCGGAGAACCCGCGCGCCCATGAGCTGGCGACCGGCCCGGAGATCTGGGACGCCACCGCGGGGCGCGTCACCCACGTCGTGGCCGGGATCGGGACCGGTGGCACGGTCAGCGGCATCGCGCGAGCGCTCCGTGAGCGGCATCGGGGGATCGTGGTGGTGGGCGCCGACACGGAGGGGAGCGTCTTCTCGGGTGACACGCCGCGTCCCTATCTGACGGAGGGGGTGGG
>CAYVLM010000119.1:0-6537 GCA_964452225.1 uncultured Steroidobacteraceae bacterium
TACCGGGTTGATCTGCACGAGCCCGCCCATGATGGCCAGCACCCCCGCGGTGAGGATCATCAGCCCGGTCGACTTGAAGACCTGGCTCGGCCAGAAGGACTTGCCCACCACGTTCTCCTCGGTGGCGCCGCGGATCCGGTACTGGGTGTGCTTCTGGATCCACAGGATCGCGAGGTGCGTGAGCACGCCACCGATGAGCAGCGCCGGCAGGAGCATGACGTGGAAGACGAAGAGGCGGCTGATGATCTCCTGCGTCGGGAACTCGCCGCCGAAGAGGAGGAAGGCCAGGTACGGGCCGACGAACGGCACGCTGAGGACCACCGAGTAGATGATCCGCAGCCCGGTCCCGCTGATGAGGTCGTCCGGCAGCGAGTAGCCGGTGATCCCCATCGCGAGCGCCATGGTCAGCAGGCCGATGCCGACGAGCCAGTTGAGCTCGCGGGGCTTGCGGAAGGCGCCGGTGAAGAAGACCCGCATCAGGTGCAGTGCGATGGCGCCCACGAAGATCAGCGCCGCCCAGTGGTGGATCTGGCGCATCACGAGACCGGCCCGCACCTCGAAGGAGAGACGCAGCACGCTGTTGAAGGCGGCCGACACCTCCTGCCCCCGCAGCGGCGGCCAGGGCCCGTTGTAGGTCACCTTCGTGCCGTCGGGCACGTAGAAGAGCGTCAGGAACACCCCGGTGGCCACCAGGACCACCAGGCAGAAGAGCGCCACCTCGCCGAGCAGGAACGACCAGTGGTCCGGGAAGATCTTGCGCAGGCCGGAGCGTGCCCAGCTCGCGGTCCCCAGTCGGTCGTCGATCCAGGCCAGCATCGGCTAGGCGCTCCCCGACGGATCGGTGTGGGTCATGTTCCAGAACCCGGGGCCGATGGGCGACGGGAAGTCGCCCGTGGCGACCAGGTAGCCCTGGGAGTCGAGCTCCATGGGCAGCTGGGGCAGCGGCCGGCCCGCGGGACCGAAGAGGACCTTGGCGCCACGCAGGACGTCAAAGGTCGACTGGTGGCACGGGCAGAGGAGCTGGTGCTGCTTGGCCCGGTACAGCCCCACCGGACAGCCCGCGTGCGTGCAGACCTTCGAGTAGGCGACGGCACCATCCGGCGCCCACGCATCGCGTCCGTCGGGGAGCTGGAGGTCGGCGGGTCGCACCTTGATCAGGAGCGTCTGGCTGTCCGGCCGTCCCACGAACCCCTCGGGGAAGACGGTCCGGACGCTGTTGAGCGGCAGGTCGTTCGGTCGGACCGGCTGACCGGTCTCGTCGACCACGCGGCTCCCGGCGCGCCACGCGGTGCGGAACAGGTCCTGGCCCGGCAGCGGGCCGAGCGAGAACGCCGGCAGAACCAGCGCCGCGGCCAGCGCAGACCCGGCGCCGGCCAGGAGGCGAACCAGGAACCGCCGGCGGGTGATCTGCTCCGGGTCCAGCGCCGCGTCCGCCGCCGCGCGCTGCTCGACCGAGGATGCCAGCGAATGACGTTCCTCGGACTCGGTGGGCGCGTCGAGGAGGGCGGTGGCCCAGATGACGATGGCCGTGCCGAACCCGCCGAGGGCGAGGCCCAGCGCGATCCCCTCGACCTGCGGGTTCCCGCCGAGGATGTAGATGGCCACCAGCGAGATCGACGCGAGGGTCGAGACCCCCAGCGCCACGCTCACCCATCGGCTCGGGGTCACGGCTGCTCGTCTCCCGACTCGCCGCGCCAGTCGTGCGCCACCAGGACCACGATGAGGAGGAGCAGCGCCAGCCCGCCGATCACCGCCACATAGCCCTCCGGCACCGGCCCGATGCCGCCAATCGAGAAGCCGCCCGGGCTCGGCGCGCTGCGCAGGTACATCACGTAGCTGATGATCGCGTTGCGGTCCGCGTCCGAGAGGCCGGAGAAGAAAGGCATCTGGTCAGGACCAATGAGCATCGCCTCGGCGATCTGGACCGGCGTGGCCTTGTCGAGCGGGGGCGCCAGCGACCCGCCGCCGACGGCGCCGCCGTTGGCGGTCACCCCGTGGCACGGCGCGCAGTTCTGGACGAAGAGTCGCTGTCCGTTGGAGACCTGCGCCGCGCTCACCTGCGGGCTGGGAATGGCCGGGCCTGGCCCCAGCGAGGCCACGTAGTCGACGAGGGCCCGGATGGATGCGTCGTCGAAGGCGGGCGGCTTGCGCACCGGCTGGCTGCCGGTGGGACCTGCGAACGGCATGCGCCCGGTGCGGAGCATGAAGTCCGCCGCGGCGGCGCCCACGCCAATGAGGCTCGGTCCGACGTTCGTTCCCGCTCCGTCCGCGCCATGGCATGTCGCGCAGCTGGCGAGGAAGAGGCTGCGGCCGACCGCCAGGTCGGAGGGTTGGGCAGCGACGGCGGACGCCGTCGCCGGCTGGCTGACCGGGACGGCGGAGGCGCCTGAGACGAGGACGAGGGCGGCGGCGCTGCCGAACAGCACCATCGCGGCGAGCCGGAGCCTGCGCATCGGTCCCGTCATGATAAGGGCCCGCCGGCTCAGCCGGTTGACGCCAGTCGCCAGAGCAGGAGCAGGACGACGCCCATGGCCACGGCCAGCACCCAGGCCCGAGGCCGCGGGGGCGCCTCGGCCGCGAAGCTGGCGGCCACGGGCAACGCCCCAAGCGCCACGACGGCGTAGAGGAAATGGAGCGGCTCGGCCGGTCGGTCGCCGGCGAGGTACGCGAGCACACCCATGGCGATCTGGAGCCCGATCACGACCATGACGACCTGCTGCAGGCGGTCGAGCCACCCGGCGCCGCCGCGCAGACCGGCCACGGCCGCGGCGAGCGCGGCGACGGCGACGGTCACGAAGACGACGAGCGCTCCGACCGCGTGCAGCTGCCCCACTGCGTCAGTAGACCCGTGGCACGAAGCGCCGGGTGCGTGCGGCGTAGGCGGGATACTCGGGGTAGCGCTCGGCAAGCCAGACCTCTTCGCGCCGGGCCTTCAGGTCGAACCAGACGGCCAGGACGGCTGCCAGGAGCGCGGTCACCAGGCTCCCCGCCACCAGGGCCCAGCCAAGCGAGCCGGCAAGGATGCCCGCGTAGATCGGGTGGCGCACGCGGCGGTAGACGCCCAGCTCCACGAGGTGGGCATGGCTCCGGGGTCGCGGAGTGGCCGTCAGGTTGGATCCGAGATCCCGCAACCCGCGCAGGGAGGCCCACCCGCCACCTGCGATCAGGACCACCCCGGCCCCCGCCAGGAGCACGTGGACGGGGTTAACCACGACGTGGTCGAGGGCCAGGGCGCCGGAGGCCGCGATGCCGACGAGGAGCACCAGCTGGCCGGCGACCCACCCCTCGCCCCGGGGTCCGAGCGCCGGGATCCGAGAGTCGACCACCCGCTAGCCGGGGAAGAGCCGGCGCAGCCGGCGGTATGCGTTCGCCGCAGGACCGCGACGTCCACGGAGCCAATCGGAGTCGCCCCGCGCGGGAAGATCACGATGCGGGAGGGGGCCCGGTGGTGGCAATGGCGGAGCCGGGCCCACGGCCCGGGCAGGCGGCTCGAGGCTCTCGGACTCCGAAGACGCCTCCGGTGGTGCAGCCGGGTCGGTCTCGGTGTTCTCACCGCTGCCGGGCCTTTCGGGAACGTCCGCATCCGGGACGATCGGCACCGCCGCAAGCGCGCCGGAGATGAGGGCCGGGGCCGACGTTGCGCCCGTCGACCGCAGGTCGGACATGGCCTGATCGAGCTCCGCGGCACCGGGCAGTGGCAGCACGGGCCCGAGGTCCTGCGCCGGTTCGGACGCGAGCATTGGCTCCGGCGCAGGCTCGGTCACGATGGATCCACGGGCCGCCGCCTGCTCCTCCCCGACCTCGGCCACTGCGAGGTCCGCCTGGTCGACGGTCGAGGGTCCCTGCTGCTCGCCGAGCAGCGATCGGATGGCGGAGAGCTCGGCATCGTCCCACCCGCGCTGCCTGGCGAGCTGCTCGAGGGTGGCATCGTCCGAGTGGCCCCGCGGAGGCTCGGGCGGGGTCGTGCCACGGGACGCCGGTCGCGACACGGATTCGTCACCGAGCGACTGCCAGGCGCTGGTGCTTGGCCGGAACTCGTCGCCCAGCCACATCAGCTCCTCCTCGTAGGCCTCCGAGGCGGCGACGTCGGGTGCCGGAGAAGGTCCCTCGCCCTCCGATGGAGGCGCTGGTTCGGGCTCGGCCGGGAAACCGGCCGCCGGCGCCTCGTCGGGAGCGAGGAACAGGAAATCGTTCGGCTCTTCCTCCACCGTCGGCGGTGCGCCCTCGTCGGTGGGCACGTCCTCCTGCTCCATCGGCGCGACCGCCTCCGGTCGCACCAGCTCATCGGCCGCCATCGGCTCCTCGATCGGCAGCTCCTCGATCACCCGCTCCTCGGTCGGCAGCTCCTCGGCTGCGACGGTCGACTCCTCGACCGGCGCTTCGGGGGCGGCAGCCAGCTCGTCGATCGCGGGCGCCTCGGCTGCGACCTCCGGTTCCCCGGCAGCTGCGGCCGGCTCCTCGATCATCGCTTCCTGGACCACCGCCGGCTCCTCAATGGCTCCCGACGACACCGCGGAGGGTTCGGCCACCGGCTGATCCCACTCGGAGTCCAGGTCCTCCTCGGCGATCCAGTCCGGCTCATCCCACTCGGCGGAATACTCGGGCGACGCCTCGACGGCGACGGGCTCTGCCTCCTGTGCGGGAGCTTCCGGCTTCCCGGCCAGGGCCGGCGCCTCGGGAGCTGCCAGCTCGGCAGCCTCGGAAGGCTCGTCCGCCGGAGCGCCCGGAACGGGCGGCGCTGACACCTCGGCAGCCGTCACGGCGATCACCTCGGCAAGTCCCGGATGTGCATCAAGCTCATGGGTAGGGACCGCCTCGCTCGGCGCCACCGAGTCGAGCGCGGCCAGCTGGTCCGCTTCCCGGCCGCGTCGCTCGACCGGCTCCGGGAGCACGGCGGCCGTGGGGTCCTGCGCTCGTGCCAGCGCCTCGGCGAAGCCGCTGACCGCCTCCTTTGAGCCACCGCGCCGCCGCTTTCGGGGACGTCGAGGCGCGTCGGCCTCCATGAACCCAACCTCGTCGGGTGCCGCCTGCGCCTCGGGCGGTGCCGGCTCGGACGACGGCAAGTCCGCGGCCGGGCCGATTCCCTCGGGCCCCGGGAGCTCCGGCGAGCCGGGGAAGGCCGAGTCCTCGGGCCGGGTTCCCGGAGCAGGCGGCAGCGATACGCCCACGCCGGAGTCGAAGATGGGCGCCGCCGGGGCCTCCTGCGTGGTCGCGGCGGCTTCGGCGTTCCAGCGCCGGGGACCGGGCAGCCGAAGGTCGAGTCGAGCCTCCAGGAGCTCGACCCGCGACCGGAGACCGGCGACCTCGCCGCGCGCCTCGCCAAGGGCCAGCAGGGCCTGGCCGTAGCGCTCGGTGAGATTGCGGAACTCGGTCAGCAGGTCGTGAAAGACCGATGGCGGAGCCGACGGATCGTGGTTGCCGTTGGACCCGCCGTTGCCCGCATGCCCTGATCCGGCGTGCTCCCGCGCCGGATCAGGCGACGAACCTCCGCCCGAATCCGCGACGCGGACGGGCGCGGCCGGCGCATCACGAAGGTGGACGCGCATCCCCCCACCCTCGGCCGGCACCCCCGCGAGGACGCCACGGGCCAGCAGCTCCCAGACGCGCCGCTTGGGGACGCCGAGAACGGTCGCCGCCTCCTTGACCGAGTAGCCTTCCATCACGGGCCAGTAAGGGTACCGCCTTGGTCGAGCCACGGCGATACCTCGAGGTGAGGAAGTTCGCACGGGCAGCAGGCTGGGGGCTCGGCGCGATGATGCGCATCGTCGCCGCGCGAATCCTTGGCGCCATCGGTATCATCCATCGCTCATGAGTCGTCATCTTCCGTGACCAATCCGGTTGAGATCCCCGTCCTGCCGGAACACGATCTGAACCTGCCGACGGCCCTCGCGGGCCTCGCGGACCTTGCCTACAACCTGTGGTGGAGCTGGACGCCGCGGGCGGCGCAGCTCTTCGGTCGCATCGACTCGACAGCCTGGTCGCACCATCACAACCCGATTCCGGTGCTCCGTGGCACCAGCGTCGCCCGCTGGGCAGAGCTGACCGCGGACGAGGACTTCATGGTCGACGCCAGCCGGCTCCTCGACGAGTACGGCCGCTACCTGGCCAACGGGTGGGACAGCTGGTACCGCCGCCGCGTCCGGGACGACGCCAGCTGGCGCCTCACGCAGCCGGTCGCCTACTTCTGCGCCGAGTTCGGGATCCACGAGTCGCTGCAGATCTACTCCGGCGGTCTCGGCATCCTGGCCGGCGACCATCTCAAGTCGGCGTCCGATGCCGCGCTCCCGTTCTTCGGCGTGGGCCTCCTCTACCGCCACGGCTACTTCCGCCAGCAGATCGATGCGGATGGCCAGCAGGAGCACTTCCAGCCGCGCCTGGATCCGGCCGACCTGCCCATGCGCCGCGCGCGGGCCCGCGACGGATCAGCCCTGCGCGTCTCGCTCGAGTTCCCCGGCCGCCTGGTGCATGCAGCGGTCTGGGTCGCGCAGGTCGGTCGCGTCCCCCTCCTCCTCCTGGACACCGATATCCCGAGCAACG
>CAYVLM010000120.1:0-6473 GCA_964452225.1 uncultured Steroidobacteraceae bacterium
TGGCGTCGAGCCCTGCGGCCTGGAGCCGGGCGGTCAGCAGCCTCCCCTCATCGATGAAGCTGATCACCCCGTCATCCAGCTCACCGAGGGCATCCAGGTCCCGGCGAATCGACCCGTCGGGATCGCGCTGGGCGAGCCACCCGTCCTCCGCCCAGGCGTCCTCGAACCTCCGAACCTGCGTTCCGGCGGCGGCCGACCAGATCCGGAAGCGCGCCGACGGGTCAGCCGACCAGGTTCGTGGGTCGACAAGGGCAGCGACGTGCTGCAGCATCCCCGCCGGATCGCTGTCAAAGCCGTCCTGGAAGAGGGTCGAGTGCAGGAAGTACTCGCTGTCACCCAGCACGGCACCCTGCGGTGGATCGGCAGGCTGCAGCGCCATGCATCCAGGGACCAGGTCGGTTCCGTGTCCAAGCGCCAGCCAGGCGGCTTCGGGAGATCCCGCCGAGAATCCGTAGGTCACGATGCGGGTCGGGTCGCCCCCATAGGCCGCCGCCTCCTGTGAGGCGTAGGCCAGCGCGCAGGCTGATGTCTCGAACCCCACGGCCAGGTGCTCTGCAAGCACCGACGGCGGGAAGAAGTCGTTCCAAGTCGGCACGAACACGACCATCCCGGCCTGGGCCGCGGCTTGCGCCACTGAGGTCACGAACGAGTCGTCCTTTCCCCCGGCTGCGGCGCCGTGGAAGGCAATCACCACGGGCCAAGGACCCGCCGCGTCAACCGGCATCCACACGTCGAGCAGGAACTGGTGGCCGTCGCGCTCGAGGTAGACGATGTCCTTCGTCCGCGAAACGGTCTCCGCGGTCGACGCTCCCTGGCCGGCCGACGCTCCATCGCCAGCGGCGCACCCCGACAGGACGAACGCGCAGGCGAGGACCAGCATCACACGTCGCATGGTCACTCCCTCCCATGTCGTATCGCAACGTAGGCCTGCGGCCGACTATCGGTCGGCCCCCGCAGGGGGACAAGAGGCCAACGGCCCGAACGCCGGCACGTTCGTCGCTGATCTCCTTCGGCCAGGCCGCCACAGACACGACGAAACCCGCCTGGCGGGAGGCGGGTTTCGAGTTTGGGAGTCTTTGGTTGCGGGGGACGGATTCGAACCGACGACCTTCGGGTTATGAGCCCGACGAGCTACCGCTGCTCCACCCCGCCAGGAGACTGTACGCGGCCTGACTCCATCGGTCAAACGTAAACGGGCCCTGGTCCTTTGGCTTGAAGACGACTCGCAGGGTCAGGAACATCACGATCTCCACGACCTGCGCTGCGCGGGTCCAGGCGTCAGGTCGGACGGTGCACCCCCGGCTTCATCTCGACCATCGCGTGGTGGATGCCGTAGCGGTCCAGGAGCGCCAGGTATGGATCGGGGTCGAACGCCTCGGGCGGGAGGACACCGCTTCCCGACCAGGCGCCACTGGCCAGCAGCTCCATGGCGATCACGGGGTTGAAGCCGGTCTGCCAGCCGACCACCTGCGAACCGGTGGCGCGCCAGGTCTCTGCGGCATCGGCCATCTGGTAGAGGTACACCTCGCGCGGGCGGCCGTCCTTGCGGCCGATGACCCAGGTGCCCACGATGGCCCGCCCCACCATCCGGTCGCCCAGCGTCGCCGGGTCGGGGGTGATGGCCGCCAGCACGTCGCGTGGGCTCACCTCGCCACCCTTGACCCGAACCGGATCGGTGCTGTCCATGCCGAGCGCGTGGATCGTCCGCAGCTTGTCGATGAAGTCTGCGCCGAGCGCGTACTTGAAGGTCACGCGCCGCGCCCTCAGGTGGCGCGGAACCAGGAGCACCTCCTCGTGCTCCACGTTCACGCATTCGACCGGCCCGATCCCCTCCGGGAAGGGAAACGCCTCGGGCGCGCTGAACGGCTCGGTGGTCACCCAGTCACCGCGGTCGCCGTCCCAGACCACGGGCGGGTTGAGGCACTCCTCGATGGTGGTCCAGATGCTGAACACCGGGGCGAAGGCAAAGCCCGGGATCGACAGGTCGCCGCCGTCACGCACGTGGATCTCGTCGATCTCGTCGAAGAGGTGCTTCGCGGCGTAGGCGGCGAAGACGTCGGTCAGCCCGGGATCCATCCCCATGCCGAGGAGCGCGAGCCTGCCCGCCGACCGCCACTCGGCGTCGCGGGCGAACTGCTCGTCGGCGAGCTTGACGCCCGGGCAGTGATACGGATCTTCGGGGTGGGGTCGCGACAGGCTGGTGGCCATGTCCATGTAGTCGACGCCGGCGGCGAAGGCACCTTCGAAGACCGGCATCACGAAACGCGGGTCCACGGAGTTCATCACCAGCCCAGCGCCATGCCGGCGAGCCGCGTCGGCAATCGCCGACGAGTCCCCGGCGTCGATCTGCTCGACCGGGAAGCGACCCGGATCGCCGAGCTCACGCTGCAGCGCGCGGGCACGATCGACGTCGTAATCGGCGAGGACCATCGCCTCGCACCAGTCTCGGGTGGCGGCCATCCGGGCGATCGCCTCGCCCACGGTGCCGACACCGATCAGCAAGGTTCGCATCAGCGAGACCTCTCCTACGGAGTTCCGGTACCGGGCACGCGTCTGCGCAACAGGATCTCGCTGCCTGGGCGTCATCGGGATCCGTGACCGTAAAGGCAACGACTCACGGAGTCGGTGGCGCTAGGTGCAGGCTACCACCGATTCCGACGCAAGGACAACAGCCGAGCTCAGCACTAGCCGATGAGCTGACGGAGGGCGAACGCGACGTTCGCCGGCCGTTCGGCAAGCCGCCTCATGTACCACGCGTACCAGGCGTCGCCGTAGGCGATCAGGTCGCGGACCACGAACCCTTCGGCCGCCAGACGGCGCTGCTCCGCCATCCGGATGCCGTACAGCATCTGCACCTCGAAGCTGGTGACCGGCAGCCCGGCAGCCCGCGCATGGTCTGCGATCCGCTCCACCATCTCCACGTCGTGGGTGCCGAGGCCCAGCCGCAGCGCGCCCGAGGCCGCGGCCGGCAGCATGAGGACCGCGAGGGACTGGTAGGCGGCCTCGACCTCGGGACGGGAGCGGAAGGCGAGCGAGCGGGGCTCGTCGTAGGCGCCCTTCACCAGCCGGATGGCCGGCGTGATCGGCAGCAGCCGATGGACGTCGCCCGGCGTGCGGCGCAGGTACGCCTGGAGGCAGATCCCGACGTTCGCGTGCGTGGCCTTCAGCCGCTCGTAGAGGGCGATCGTCGCCTCCGTGTAGGCGCTTCCCTCCATGTCGATCCAGGCCACGCCACCCAGGCGAGCGGCGTGCTCCGCGAGCGAGCCCATGTGGGCGGTGGTGGTCTCGGGGTCCAGGTCCAGGCCCAGCTGGGTGAGCTTGACGCTGATCTCCGCATCGAGCCCGCGGCGCTCGATCTCGTCGAGCAGGGCGTGGTAGTGATCGGCCACCCCCCGCGCGTCCGTCAGCGCGCCGAGATTCTCCCCGAGGCGCGTGAAGAGGATGCCGATGCCATCGGGCCGGAACGACTCCGCCGCGTCGAGCGCCGCCTCCATGGTCTCCCCGGGCATGAAGCGACGGACGGCGCGGCGGGCGAAGGGCAGCCTGGGCAGGCGCTCCTTGAGCCAGGTGTTCCGCGCCATCCACAGGAGGAGCCGTCGCATCGAGCAGTGAGCGTAGCAGCCACCGGCCAGCGGTTGTCAGGCTTCGACCTCGCCCCCGCGCGGCGGGAAGAGGCGCGCCACGGCATCGGGCCAGTGCTCGACGACCACGCTGCGCCGGGGCTTGCCGAGAGAGGTGACCTCCCCCGCCTCCTCGGTCAGCGCCCGGGGGAGCAGCGCCACGCGCCGCGGGCGCTCGTAGGCCGGGAAGTCACCAAGGAGACGACGCACCTCCCCCCGGAGCAGCGCCTGGACCTCCGGCGATTCCGCCACGGCCCCGCCGTCTCCCCTGGCCCGGCTGCCGGTACCGGCACCAACGCCGTCGCCGAGCTGGATCCTGCCCGCGGCCGCCCACTCGAGCACGTGCTGCCGGTCAAGCGCCACCACGACCCCGGTCCGCTCGCGCCCCTCGCCCAGGATCACCGCCTGCGCGATGTACGGGGAGGTGGCCAGCGCAGCTTCCATGGGGGCAGGCGTGACCTTCTTGCCGTTCGAGAGGACGATCAGGTTCTTGATCCGGTCGGTGATGACCAGACGCCCCGCCTCGTCGAACTCGCCGATATCGCCGGTGTGGAACCAGCCCTCCGCGTCGAGCGCCTTCGCCGTCTCCTCGGGCAGGTTGAGGTAGCCGCGCATCACCTGCGGGCCACGGGCCAGGATCTCGCCGGATGCCCGGTCGATGCCGATTTCGGTGTCCGCGAAGGGCACCCCGACGGTGCCGAACTTGAACGACTCCGGCGTGTTGAGGGTCAGGAAGGGGGCGGTCTCCGAGAGGCCGTAGCCCTCCAGGATCTGCATGCCCATGGCGTAGAAGAACTCGCCCACCTCGCGCGGCAGGGGGGCGCCGCCGCACGCGAAGAAGCGCAGCCGGCCGCCGGTGCGGCGCTTGATGGCGCCAAAGACGAGCCAGTTCGCCAGCCAGAGCTGGAGCCGCAGGCCGATGCCATCGTGCCTGCCGGCCAGGTGGTTGGCGTACCGCCGCGGGCCAAGGGCCACCGCCCAGCGGAAGAGACGCTGCTGGATCGACGGACGTCGCTCGATGTCGTTCATCACCCGCCGGTGGATGCGGCCGAAGAAGGGCGGGACGGTGAGCATCACCGTGGGTCGGACCTCCTCGAGGTTCGACGCCCAGCGCTCCATCACCGGCTCCGCGAAGGCCACCGGCACCCCGATGCCGAGCGGCGCGAACATGCCCGCCGAGCGGGCGAACATGTGGCTCAGCGGGAGGATCGTCAGCGCGAGGTCGTCGGCACTGAAGGGGATTGCCTGCACCGCCGCGTAGCAGTTGTGCAGGATGTTGCCGTGGGTCAGGACCACGCCCTTCGGCTGGCCGGTGGTGCCGGAGGTGTGGACGATGGTCGCGACGGCATCGGGCCCAATGGCGCTCCATCCCTCCCGCCAGCTCCGCTCGACGTCGGCAGGCACCGATTCGGGCACCAGCGCGTCCAGGTGGGGTGGTTCGTCGTCCGCTCCCGGACCGGGCTCCATGACCACCACCCGCCGGAGCTCCGGGCACGCGTCGCGGATCGCGGTGACCTTGGCCAGCTGCTGGCGGCTCTCGACCAGGGCGACCTCGGCCCCGACGTTGTGCAGCATGAAGCCGATCAGCTCGGTCGACTCGGCCGGGTGGATCGGGCAGGTCACCGCGCCCAGCGCCAGGCTGGCCAGGTCCGCGACCAGCCACTCCGGGCGCGAGGCGGAGACGATCGCCACCCGCGTGCCCTCGCGCACGCCGATCGATTGCAGGCCGATCGAGGCGCGCAGGATCCAGTCGCCAAGCTGGGCGAAGGAGCGGCTGCTCCAGCCTTCGCCGGGCACCTTCCAGCGGATGGCCTCCCGATCACCGTGAGCGTCGACTGTGCGCCACACGAGCTCCACCAGGTTCGACGCCCTCGCCTCGGGCGGGGGCTCGAGCGGTGGGCCGCGCCGGACGATCAGCTGCCGATCGGCCACGGACATCCCTCCGGGGGAGGAATGGCACAGCGCGACGCGGCCGGCAAGGGCCATCCGTCACGCGTGACGCCCGGACCCGCGCCTTCGGTCGCTTCGGCCCTTCGTGCGTCGGGCGCCCGGTCCGTACCGTTGGGAAGACGCGCACGCCACGCGCGCGCTAGCATCTGCGCACCATCCAGCGCTCGGAGGCTCACGTGACCTACGTCATTGCCGAACCCTGCGTCGACGTCATGGACAAGGCCTGCGTCGACGTCTGCCCGGTTGACTGCATCCACTACGAGGAAGGCGTCGATCGCACGCTGTTCATCGACCCGGACGAGTGCATCGACTGCGGTGCCTGCGAGCCGGAGTGCCCGGTGCAGGCGATCTTCACCGAGGACGCCCTTCCCGAGAAGTGGAACGCCTACACCGAGGTCAACGCGCTCTGGTTCAGCGACAAGGAGGCCGCGCGGGCACAGATCAACGAGCTGAAACCCGCCTGACGGGCGCGCGGCTCACCGTTCGGCGGGGGACGGTCGCGGACGTTGCCTCCGTGACTTCGGCGAGGCGATCCTCTGGGTGCTCGAGGCGAACGCCCGGGCGCGGCGCTTCTACGAGCGGGCCGGCTGGCAAGCCGATGGCGCCCGGCGCATGCACCGGTTCGGCGAGGGCGAAGTCGAGGCGCCCGTCGCCCGCTATCGACGGCGGCTCTGATCGGTCACCTCCGCCGATAGACTTATTGCCGGGCCGTTAGCTCAGAGGCAGAGCAGGGGACTTTTAAGTCAGGCCCACGTAACGCTGTGGTCGCCGAGCGTGGATATCGTGCGTAATCGGCCGAATCCCCTGCTGTAACAGGGCTTCGGCCAACAGCACAATAACTGCGCCATGGCAGGGAATTCTGCGGCGTCAGTTCACCGTGGAGTCAGATGACGGAAACGGCCA
>CAYVLM010000121.1:0-6430 GCA_964452225.1 uncultured Steroidobacteraceae bacterium
GGGGTGGTGGGCCGATGGCAGAGGATGTGTTCTGCCTCGGTGGTACCAGCCGTGGTGGTATCGCGCGGTGGAAGCGGCCGAAGGCGGGATGTGCCGCGCCGAAGCGGCTAGAACCAATCCCCGGAGCGGTCCCCGACGAGTGACCCGGCAGAGACCTCCGACTCGAAGAGCGCGAGCTCCTCGGCCGGGATCCGGTAGGCGTGCTCCGGGCCTGGGAAGGCGCCGCTCCGGACGTCGGCGGCGAAGGCGGCCAGCGCACCGCGGATCTCCTCGGCCAGGTGGGCGTACTGCCTGACGAAGCGCGGCATGGGGCCCTCGCTGATGCCGAGCAGGTCGTGCCAGACCAGGACCTGGCCGTCACAGGGGACGCCGGCCCCGATCCCGATGGTCGGGATGCGCAGCGACTCGGTGATGCGGGCCGAGACCCTCTCGGGCACCGCCTCCAGCACGATGGCGAAGCATCCCGCCGACTGGAGCGCCTGGGCATCGGCGAAGAGACCCCGGGCCGTGGCCGCAGTTCGACCCTGGGCCTTGTGCCCGCCGAGGAGGGTGGCCGACTGGGGTGTCAGGCCGATGTGCCCCATCACCGGGATCCCGGCCGCCACGATCGCCCGCGCGCGGGCCACGGACGGTCCGCCGCCCTCGAGCTTGACGCCATCGGCTCCGGCCTCCTTGACCAGGCGAACGGCGTTTCGGACCGCCTCCTCGTTGGAGACCTGGAACGAGCCGAGCGGCATGTCGACCAGGAAGAAGGCGCGCCGGGTCGTGCGGCGCGCCGCGCGGGCCAGCATCACCATCTCGTCCATGCTGATGGGGGTGGTGCCCGGGTAGCCGAGGACGTTGTTCGCCGCCGAGTCGCCGACGAAGACGATGTCGATCCCCGCCTCGTCCGCGAAGCGCGCGCTGGGTGCGTCGTACGCCGTCACCATCACGATCTTCTCGCCGCGCTGCTTGCGCCCGGCGAGCTCGGGCAGGGTGATCGGGGACGGGGCCGGATGGTCGGGCCGCGGGGCGTCGCGGTGCTGGCTGGTCATGTCGCCTCCTCGCTGAGAAGCACATTGTCTATCAGACGTGTCGAGCCCACGCGGATCGCAGACGCCAGGGTGATGCCATCCAGGTCGGCCACCGCGACGTAGTCGACCGAGATGTCGTGAGCCGCGTCGAGCACTGCGCGGGCGGCGGCGGTGGCCCCATCGGCCCCGCCACCTGCGTGCCAGGCCGTGGCTCCGGCTTCGAGCGCGTGCGGCAGCGCGAGGGCTCGCCGGCGTTCCACCGCGGACAGGTAGGCGTTGCGGCTGGAGAGCGCCAACCCGTCGGCGTCGCGGACGGTCGGGACCGGGCGGATACGCAGCGGAATCGCGAGATCGCCCACGACGCGCTTGATGACCGCCACCTGCTGCGCGTCCTTGCGACCGAAGTAGGCGACAGCCGGTCCGACGATCCCGAAGAACCGGACGCAGACGGTCGCAACCCCGCGGAAGTGCCCGGGTCGCACCGCTCCCTCGAGGACGGTGCCCAGCTCGCCCACGTCGACGCCGGTGGTGAAGCCGGGCAGGTACATCTCCTCCACCGATGGCGCGAAGAGCAGGTCCACCCCGACCTCCTCTGCCAGGCGTGCGTCGCCGGCCTCGTCGCGCGGGTAACGCGCCAGGTCCTCGCCGGGACCGAACTGGGTGGGGTTCACGAACAGGCTGACCACCACCAGGTCGCACTCGGCCACGGCGGTGCGGAAGAGGGTCAGGTGCCCCTCGTGGAAGGCACCCATGGTGGGCACCAGGCCGATGCGTTGCCCGGCCTCGCGGGGCGCCATGAGCGCCTCGCGGATGCCGGTGACGGTGCGGATGACCTTCACTCCGCGCCGCTCACGGGCGCGTGGCCTTCGCGAGGGCGCGGTACAGCGGGACGAGCTGCGGAGCCGTGGCCTCCAGGGCGGCGAGGTGGGCCTCCACGGTGGCCCAATCGCCTCGGGCAATGGGCCCGGTCAGGACGAAGCCGTTGTCGATGGTCCGCTCCATCAGGGGGATGAGCGCCTCCGGCGGTGCGCCGACCTGCTCGAAGAGGGCCGATGCCGCACGGTACAGCGTCACGAGGTAGTTGCCGGCGATCACCGCCGCGGCGTGGTAGAGGGGCCGGTCAGCGTCGGCGAGCTCGAAGGAGCGCAGTCCGAGCGTCTCCGCCAGCCAGCGTCCCGTGTCCCGCGCCTCCTCGGTCTCGCCCGTCACCGCCGCCCAGGCGCCGTCCAGCTGCTCCGCCCCGCGCTCGACGGCCAGGGTCTGCAGGGGGTGGACGCTGAAGCGCCTGGTGTGCGGATCCAGGGCGCCCAGGGTCGTGGCACCCGAGACGTGTGCGACCCATGGACCAACCTCCACCCCGCGGGCGACCTCGGCGATCGCCGCGTCGGGGACGCAGAGCAGCACGAGGTCCGGCGTGGCAGCCGGCACGGAGTCCTTGCGTCCGGTGACCGTCACGGACAGGCCCCGCTCGAGGAGCCGGGCCGCGATGGTTCGCCCCGCCCGTCCAGCGCCGATCACCTGCACCGACCGGATCATTCGTGGAGTCTAGCCCGGTGCCACCGGGGGAGCGGCGACCGGGCGGCTCAGCGAAGGATGCCGCGCAGGGCCGATGCCGCGGCGTGGGCGCCGCACAGCCCGTGGACGCCGCCGCCCGGAGGTGTCGAGGACGAGCAGATGAAGAGGTGCGGGTCCGGTGTCGAGTAGGGATCGATGCGGATCGCCGGACGGGTGAACAGCTGCCGCAGGTCCTGGAGCCCGCCGTTGATGTCGCCCCCGACGTAGTTGGGATTCTCCGCCTGGAGCGCCGCCGGCCCGCGGGCGTTGACGGCGAGAATCCGCTCGCGGAAGCCCGGCGCGAACCGCTCCACCTGGTCCAGGATCGCATCGGTCATGTCGACGGTCGAACCGTTCGGCACGTGGCAGTAGGCCCAGACCGTGTGCTTGCCCTCCGGCGCCCGCGACGGGTCGAACAGCGACTGCTGGGCGAGCAGCACGAACGGGCGGCGGCCCGTGCGGCCGCGCGCCACGGCCCGCTCCGACTCGACGATCTCGTCGGCGGTGCCGCCCAGGTGGATCGTCCCCGCCTGCAGCAGCTCCGGATTGCGCCACGGAATGGGCCCGTCGATCGCCAGGTCGAGCTTGAAGGAGCCCGGGCCGTACCGGTAGCGGCGCAGCTGCGTCGCGTACCACCCACCGAGCCGGTCGCCGGCCATGGCCAGCACCTGGCGAGGGGTGACGTCGAGCAGGGCCACCTCGTGGGCCGGCAGGTCTCCCAGGTGATCGACCCGCTCACCGGTCACGATCGTCCCGCCAAGATCCTCGGTGAGATGGGCGGCCAGCGCGTCCACGATCCGCTGCGAGCCACCCCGGGGCAGCGGCCAGCCGACGGCGTGTGCGCTGGCCAGCAGCGACAGGGCGAACGCGCCGGAGCCGGGTCGGCCGAGCGGCAGCATGCCGTGCGCAGCCACCCCGGCGACAAGCGCCCGAACCTGTGCCGAGCGAAAGCGCCGAACGAGCCAGGTTGCCGGCTGGACGGCCAGAAGGCCGAACCTCGGCACCACGAGGGGGTGCCGGAACGGTGCGCCGATGCGGAGCGGCCCCAGCATCTCATCGACGATCACGTCCCACGATCGGGCCACGGGGCCAACCATCGACGCATACGCCTTCGCGTCGGACCCCATCCCCGAGGCAGTCTCGTCGGGGTCGCGATGGATGAGCGCTGCGCTGCCGTCCTCCTGCGGATGGGCGAGCGCGATGGGCGGCTCGATCCACTCGAGCCCGTGGCGATCGAGCGGAAGCTCCGCGAAGAACGGCGATGCGCGGCCGAGCGGGTGAATGGCACTGCACACGTCGTGGACGAACCCGGGCAGCGTGAGCCCGGCCGAGCGGCAGCCGCCGCCGATCGTCTCGTTGGCCTCCAGCACCGTCACCGAACGGCCGGTCCGCGCGATGGCGATGGCGGCCGCCAGCCCGTTTGGGCCGGCTCCAATGACGATCGCGTCCGTGGATCGTGTGCCGCTCATGGCCCTAACGGTACGCGACCGACGCGGCGTGGGGCCCGAGCCAGGGCCGGCGCCAGGATCAGGGTCTCCGCCGGAGCCAGCGCGCCGGTGCCGTGACGGAGTGGACCATGGACCGGAACCCGGAGTTGTGGCGAAGGTTGGGTACGTACCGCCACTGGCGGCGCCGGTCCACGCAGGCGATCTCGGTGACCGGCTCGGTCTCCACGCCGAATCGCGCAGCCAGGTTGCGGAGCGTTCCCTGCCAGAAGCGGTTGTTCACCCGGTGGCCGCCGAAGACGAGGCCCATTTCGAAGATCGGATCGCTCGCGCGCTCCAGGGCCTGGGCCTGGGCCACGACCGTGCCGTCGGCGTCGCGAAAGGCGCTGAAGGTGATCCAGGCCGAGAGCATGTGGCCCTCCGGCGTCATAAGCGTGAACGCCTCCTCGTCCGCGAAGACGACCATCACGCCGGTGTGGAGCTTGACCGGGCCGGCTGCGCTCACCGACAGGAGCGCCACCTCCCCCGGCCGGATCCCGGCCAGGGGCGCGTAGAACGTGTTGCCCTTCGGCCAGAACGCGGGGAACTCCTGCTTCCAGGTCGCGACGACCTGCTGGGGCGTGAGCGCCGGATCGGCGCCCTCCAGCCGCACGCGGAACGTCTTCTGCCACATCTGGCCAAAGCCCTGCAGCGGACCCGAGAGGCGCTTGCCGCGCACGGTGCCGGCCAGGGCGCCGGCGGGGGCGTACGACACCGCCAGCCGATCGGTGGGCTGGGCCCAGGCGTCGGTGTCGGTGCGTCGCGGGGTGTCGGAGGTGGTCATCGGTCGGGTTCCCTCTAGGCGGCCACGGTCGCCAGCGCTTCCGCCTCGGAGCCGACGATGCCGATTGCCTCGTCGAGACGGGTGAGTGACAGGATCTGCCGGTAGTGCTCCGAAAGGCCGTAGGCCAGCATCCTCTGGTTCTGGCGCTGGGCGCGGACCAGGAGGGTGACGAGCAGGCCGATTCCGGTGCTGTTCATGTACTCCAGCGGGGTGAAGTTCAGGACGATGGCCCGCGTCTGCGGGCCGGACGCCTCCTGGTACGCCTCCATAAGGGCCGCTTCCGTGGCCCCGGTCAGTTCGCCATCGATGTCGATGACACTCGCCCGTTCGCCCTCGCGCCGGACCTTCATCTGCTTGGCTCCTTCCTCGGGCTGCTTGCCTGCCGCGGTCTCAGGCGACCGCGCTCGACTCGTCCGCGTGGATCGACAGGAAGTCGGCCAGGCGGGTGATCTCGAAGATCTGCCGGTAGTGCTCGGAGAGACCGAAGGCGTGGACGGCCAGCCTCTCGCTGCGGGCCCGTGCCAGCAGCTCCACGACGAGCGCGATGCCAGTGCTGTTCATGTACGTGAGGTCGCCGAAGTTGAGGATCACGCGGTCCGCGCCGGGTGCGGCCTCGGCGTAGGCCGCCTGCAAGGCCCCGGCGGCGCCGCCGTCGAGCTCGCCGTGGATGTCGATGATGCCCGCGCCGTCATGGTGCCGAGCGGTCGCCGCGAAGCGATCAGTCATGGGACTCCTCCAGGTGCATCACCAGCTCGACGGTCTGCCCGCCGTCGCCGCCGGTGACGTGCATGGCGTCCACGAGGCTCTGGATGAGGAAGAGTCCCCACCCGCGCGGCTGCTGCTCGCCGCGCAGCTTGGCCTCGATGTCCGGGGTCTCGGTGATGGGGATCGGCCGCTCCCCGTGGTCGGTGATCTCCACGACCAGGTCGCCGCCGCGAAGGCGCACGCGCACGTCGACCGGGATGACCGGGTCGTTGCGGTTGCCGTGCTCGATCGCGTTCATGGCGGTCTCGGCGACGGCCGTTTTGAGCTTCTCGAGCCGTTCGCCGGCCAGGCCGGCGGGCTCGGCCGCCTCCGCCACCCGGCGCATGACCTCGCGCTCGTTGCCGGCCTCGGACGGGACGGCGAACTCGGCGAGGAGCGCCGGGGCGTCCGCGTCAGCCGACGGTGCCGAGGCCGCATCCGAGGTGGCTGGGGTGTCGCCCTCCCAGCGCAGGGCCAGCAGCGTGATGTCGTCCTCCTGCTCCCAGCCCGGCCCGGTGAACCGTTCGAGCTCATCCAGCACGCGGGCGATCACGCCGCCGCGGCCCACGCGCGGCTGAGCGACCACTTCGCCGAGGCGGGGGATCCCGAACATCTCGCGGTCGGGCGCGTGCGCCTCGGCCACGCCGTCCGAATGGAGCAGCAGCACCTGGCCGGGCTCCAGCCTGCCGGTGGTCTCGTCGTAGGCCATGCCCGGCATGAGGCCCAGCGGCATGCCGGTGGCGCGCAGCTCGGTGGCGCCGCCATCGGTCCGCACGAACGGCAGGTTGTGCCCGGCGTTCGCGAAGCGCAGGCGGCCGGTGCGCGGGTCGAGGACGCCGTACAGGCAGGTG
>CAYVLM010000122.1:0-6399 GCA_964452225.1 uncultured Steroidobacteraceae bacterium
TGCTCGCCGTGGAACATCCGCTCGTGGACGAGATCGGCGACCGACTCGTTGGGCGAGACCGATGCCGGCTCCGCTTCCATGATGTCGCGAACGTGGACGCCGTGGAGCGTGCGCTCGATCCCGGTCTGCGCCGCGGCGCTCTCGGCCGCGCTGGAGAGGAACCAGCCGATGAGGGCCAGCCAGATGCCGGCCACGATCCCTCCCGGCGAGAAGGCGATCAGCACGCCCGCGGCGATGATCAGGTAGCCGATCAGCTGTCCGACCATGGCCGCGTTCCGGGTGGCCGCGTACCGGTCGCCGCGGATCCGCCACAGCGCGGCGCGCAGGATCCGGCCGCCGTCCATGGGGAAGCCGGGAACCAGATTGAAGACCCCCAGGGTCAGGTTGATGAAGGCGAGCCAGCCGACCACTGCCGCCACCTGCTCCTGGGCAACCACCAGGTCGACCGCCCAGCACACCCCGCCAACCAGCAGGCTGGAGAGCGGGCCGGCGCCGGCGATGAGCGCCTCGTCACGCGGCCGCGACGGCTCCTCCGCCATGTTCGCCGCACCCCCGAAGACGAACAGCGTGATGTCGGTGATCTGAACGCCGAGGCGCCGCGCCGCGATCGCGTGGGACAGCTCGTGGGCCAGCACGGAGACCAGGAAGAGGACGGAGGTGATCACCGCCACCAGCCAGTACATCCCGGTACTCCAGGTCTCGTACTGCTGGGGGAACTGCACCGTCGCCAGCGAGAAGGCGACCAGGAACCCGATCACCAGCCAGGACGGGTGCAGGTCGATGGCGATCCCCATCACCCGCCCCAGTCGGAAGGAGGAGCCCATGGCGCGAGTGTAGCCGAGCGCGGCTGAACTGCCGATGAAGAACGCCTGTCAGCCGGAGACCACGGCGGGCACGCGCCACAGCCGCCATCCGACCGTCATCACCACCAGGCCACTGAGGATGATGGCCATCCCCGCGGTCAGCGCGACCTCGAACCAGAAGTTCTGCGGGAAGAGCCGCAGGAGATTCGAGTCCGGCCCGAACAGGAAGTTGCCCTCCGGGAAGAAGACCGCGTGGAAGTCGAGGAACGCCTGCTCGAAGTCGATCGCGAAGAACGCGGCCAGCACCACGGCCAGGGACCCCACGGCCGCTCCGGCGGTCAGCAGCGCCCGTCCCATCCTGTGCCGCTCGCGACGCAGGACGATCGCGCCGGCGACGGCCACCACCAGCGCCCCGATCCACACCAGTACCAGGAGCCTGACCAGGTGCCCCACGTCGCGCATGTGGCTGCGCTCCGCGCTGGTCAGGAGCGGGGGTCCGTCCGCGATCCCCTCGCCGAAGTCGCCGCTGCAGATGACCAGGTCGCAGAGCATGGAGCTGGTGACCCGGTCGACCTGAGCCTGGGTGGTGGCAAGAAGCTGCGGCACGTCGTTGCGCCCCTGCTCGAATGACACGAACCACGGGTTGAAAAGCAGGAGCGGGCCGGTCAGCAGCACGAGGAGCGCCATGGCCAGACCGAAGAGCGCGGGCACGGGCCATGGAGTCCGGCTCGTCCCGACGGTCGGCTCCGCCATCGGTCCGGCCGCGGCTATCGGATCATGCGTCCGGCGACACGGGCCGGAGCCAGGGTGACTGACAGGACCCAGCCGACGATGGCGATCACCACCGCGCCCACGAGCGCAGACCAGAAGCTGTTCACCACGAAGCCCAGGTCCAGCTGCTCCGATATGGCGGCCACAAGCATGAGCATGAAGGCGTTGATCACGAGCAGGAACAGGCCAAGCGTCATGACCGAGATCGGGAAGGTGATGATCCGCAGGATCGGCCGCAGGTAGGTGTTCACAAGGCTGAAGGCGATGGCGACGAGCACGAGCTTCCACCACTCGCCGGAGAAGTCGAGCCCCGGGCGCAGCAGCCAGACCGCGACCCACAGGGCAATCGCGTTGATGGCGATCTGAATGACTCGATTCATGGCGCAAGCCTAGCCGATGCACACCCGATCCGGCGCTGGCGCCTCGCCATGCGCCGGCAACGCCCGAGCCCCGTGAGCGAAGATGGAGCCCATGACCCTGCCGCGTCCCACCCTGCTTCCGACCTATGCCATCAACCACGCCGACCACGTGCTCATCGCCGGCCCGGGCGGCGTCGTGCAGCCTGGCGGCAACGCCGGCTTCTACGCCGCCGACACGCGCCTGCTCTCGTGCCACCGGGTAACCGTCGACGGGCGGTCGCCCGAGCCGATCCAGGATGTGCCGCTGCGCTTCTACTCGATCCGGCACGTGCTCCGCGACGCCGAGACCGGGCTGGTGCTCGTGCTCGACCGATCGGTCCGCGGCGGGGTCCACGAGGACTACGTGCTGCAGACCACCGGCCGGGCACCCGTCCAGGCGGAGCTGGCCATCGAGGTCGACGGAGACTTCGCGGACCTGTTCGAGGTTCGCGGGATCGGGCTCGAGGCTCCGCAGCGCGCGGTTGCCAGCCGCTGGGACCCGGCCGCCGGCGAGCTCCGCCTTGGATACCGCAACGGCACCTTTGCCCGCGGCCTGGCCATCCGCTGCCGTCCCTGGCCGGCACCATGGCGCTGGGACGACGGACGCCTCGTCATGCCCGTGGCCCTGTCTCCGCGGAGCGCCCTGCACCTGTGCCTGACCTGGCTCCCTTCGGGCGACGACAGGCCTGTATCCGAGGCACCCGCCTGCCACGCAGGCGTCCGGCTGGAACCCGAGCGCGACGGGGCGCCACTGCGCGCACCCCGGCTCGAGACGGCCAATGCCGCGCTCGGCCGGGCGTGGACCACGGCCACCTGGGACATGGAGGCACTTCGCCTCCCGATCCCGGACGCTACTGGCTCGGACGGCCCCGGATCGGTGCCTGCGGCGGGCCTGCCCTGGTACCTGACCCTCTTCGGCCGGGACTCGATCATCACCTCGCTCCAGGCCATGCCGTTCTACCCCGAGCTCGGCCGGGGCACGCTGGAGCGCCTGGCCGCCTTGCAGGCCACCGATGACGACCCGCTGCGCGACGAGGAGCCGGGCAAGATCCTCCACGAGATGCGCAGCGGGGAGGTCGCCCGCCTTGGCCTTCTCCCCTTCCACCCGTACTACGGGACGCACGACGCGACGCCGCTCTACGTGACGCTCCTCTCCGACCTGTACGACTGGACCGGCGACCTGCGGCTCGTCGAGCGCTTCCTGCCCGCCGCGGAGGCGGCCATTGGCTGGATCGAGCGTTTCGGGGACCGGGACGGGGACGGCTTCCTCGAGTACCAGGCCCGCTCACCCCACGGTTTTCCGAACCAGGGCTGGAAGGACGCGGCCGACGCGATCCCCCACGCGGACGGGTCGCTGGCGCCAGCGCCCCTGGCTCTCTGCGAGCACCAGGCATACGCCTACGAGGCCCGCCTGCGGCTCGCCGAGCTCTACGACGCGCTCGCCCGCGAGGCCGATGCCGCCCGACTGCGTGCGGACGCCGCACGGCTCCGCGATCGGTTCAACGACGTCTTCTGGTGGGAGGAGGAGGGGATCTACTACCTAGGCCTGGACGGGGAGAAGCGACCGATCCGCAGCGTCGCCTCCAACGCCGGCCACTGCCTGGCGAGCGGGATCGTGCCGCCCAACCGCGCCGCCCGGGTCGCCGCCCGCCTGCTGGCGGACGACATGTGGTCGGGCTGGGGGATCCGCACCCTGTCGGCGGAGCACCCCGCCTACGATCCGTTCAGCTACCACACCGGCAGCGTCTGGCCGCACGACAACGCCACCATCGCGGCCGGGTTCGCCGTTGCCGGCCTGCGTGATCAGGTTGCCCGGGTCGCCCGCGCGACCTTCGAGGCAGCCGCCGAGCTTCCCGGCCTGCGGCTCCCCGAGCTCTTCTCCGGGCTTCGCCGAGGCGACGGCGGGCCACCGGTGCCGTATCCAGGCGCCAACGTGCCGCAGGCATGGGCGGCCAGCGCCCTCTTCCGCCTGGTCATCCTCCTGTGCGGCATTGCCGCCCGGGCTGACCGGGCCGGCGGCGCACGGGTCTACCTCGACCCCGCGCTTCCCGAGTGGCTCGGTGACGTGACCCTTCGCGGAGTGCGGGCCGCCGGAGCAACGCTCGATCTCCACGTGGCCGGGACGGCGAGCACCGTCCTCGACAACGGCTCGGGCCTCGTCGTGGAGCACGGATCGCCGCCGTCACGATTTCCTGATGGGTCTGGCTAACTCTGGCCCTGACGTGGTATCCTTTCATGCACGCCACAAGGGCGTTCACACGGCGGCTGCACGATCACTCCTCTCATCGGTTCTCGGCGAGATGTGTCGCTGAGGCCGCACGGAAGGAGTGGTTCTTCTTTGTTCACCTACACCGACAAGATTCTGCGCTGCGCTGACTGCGGGCAGGACTTTGCCTTCAGCGCGTCCGAGCAGGAGTTCTATGCCAGCCGCGACTTCACTGAGCCGCGTCGCTGTCCCACCTGTCGCGCCGCCCGCAAGGCCGCGCGCGGGCAGAACGGCTCGTCCGCCGGGTACGGCGGCAGCCGTGAGCTGTACACCGCCATCTGCGCCGACTGCGGACGCGAGGCCCAGGTCCCGTTCCGTCCGAGCGGCGTACGCCCCGTCTACTGCAGCGACTGCTTCGCGTCGCACCGCGCCTGATACCTGGGTCGGCACAGGCCCGACCGACCAGCACGGAGGTGGTTGACAACCCATGGCCGCAGGAACCATCAAGAAGCTGATCTCCGATCGGGGGTTCGGCTTCATCACCGCCGAGGACGGCAAGGACTACTTCTTCCATCGCGATGGCGTGTCCAGCTCGCTGGACTTCGATCGCCTGGTCGGCGGTGAGAAGGTCACCTTCGATATCGAGGCGAGCACCCGCGGCCCGCGGGCTACCAACGTCAAGGCTTCCTAGGCGCGGCCGATGACGAGCGAGACGTCCACCGCACCACGACGCCGATACCTCACTTGGCGGTATCCGGACCGGCACTTCAGCAAGGTCCACATCCTCGGAGAGGACGCCCTGCCGCTGTGCGGCGGCCGCCCCGGCAGGGAGACCGGACGGCCGACCCCACCCATCCCGCCAGACGCCCTCTGCGAGGACTGCATGGCCCTCGACACCCCGAGCTCGGCCCGCTCCTAGGCGGCGTCAGACCCCGGGGTCGTCGAGAGCGGAACCCCAGCTCGCGCGACGGGCCGCCCGATAGGCGGCACCGTCACGGCGGCTGACCCTTCGATCCTCCAGGCCTCGCACCGTGCACAGGTGCAGGCCGATGGCGCCCTTGCCGGCCGCCGGGCGGGCGATCACCCGCGCCCCACGATCCGTGGGCAGCCGCGTGGCGGCCATGTACGAGAACGGCTCGTCCTCGTAGGGCAGCTGGGCGCGCTTGGCCTGCCGATGCAGCCGGCTGCGGGCCAGGCGGACGGCGAACCGGCACCAGTCCTCGCCCGCCATCGGACATGCAGCGTCGTGCGGACAGGGAGCCGCAATGGTGGCTCCCCCCGCGACAAGCTGCGCGCGCGCGGCGCGGATGCGGGCGAACCCCGCGGGGGTGCCCGGCTCCACGAGCACCAGCACCCCGGTCGTGAGGCCCCAGAGCCGGTCCACGAACCCCACCCGCTCCTCGTCGGAGAGCTCGCCAAGCAGGTAGGCCGCGGAAACCAGATCTGCCGGCGGCGCAGCAAACGCCTGCAGGGTGCCGGAACGCCACTGCGCCCCCGCCAGCACGGCCTCGCCGGATCGGCTCCCAAGGGTTTGGGCCAGCTCAAGCATCGCGTCGGAACGATCGATCCCGGTCACCTGCTCAAGGCTTGGCCAGACCGCACTGGCGGCCCACGCCGCGCTGCCTGGGCCGCAGCCGGCGTCGAGCATCGAGCGCGGGCGAAACGCGGGAGCGGCGGTGGCAGCGGCTCGGAACGCTGCTCCCGCCGCCGCGACGGTGGCGGGCATGCGCCAGGCCGCGTACGCCTCCGCCGCTGCCTGGCTCGACAGGACGACCGCCTTCCCACCGCGGTAGCGCTCCGAGAGCGCGGCCACCTCGCGCCGGAGCCCCGCGCTCAGCGGAACGGCGTCCTCGAGCGCGGCACGGAGCCGCGCGGACATGGCCTGCCACCGCTCGTTCAGTCGTCCGTCACGCGCCAGTCGCTCCTCCATCGTCTCTACCGGGGTGGCTCGTGGCCGGCTCAACGCCCGCGGCGCGTGCTCAGGTACAGGACCAGGCAGAGGCCGGCCAGGGAGACGGCCAGGCCGCTGAGCGGCAACCACTGCGGCAGCACCAGTCCCGCAAGGCGCAGCTCCGACCCCCCGTCGTCGGCCAGGGAGACCGGCTGGAAGCCCGCCCATGCGGAAACGACACCCAGGGCCACCAGGGCCACGGCGATGGCGAGCTCACGATGACGGGCGATCATCGGGCGTAGTCTAGGCTCGCTCCCCCGCCGGTCGGTC
>CAYVLM010000123.1:0-3958 GCA_964452225.1 uncultured Steroidobacteraceae bacterium
GGCTGCTGCGCCCGACCTCCGGGCGCGTCCTCCTCGATGGGCGCGACATCGGCAGCATGAGCGTGGCTCGCCTGGCGCGCGTGGTGGGCCTCGTCTTCCAGGATCCCGACCGCCAGATCTTCGCCGGGTCGGTCCGCGCGGAGGTGGAGTACGGCCCCCGGAACCTGGGGATGCGTGGTGACCGGCTCCGCGATGCGGTGGCTGGAGCCCTCGACGCCGTCGGCCTCGAGGGCGAGGCCAGGAGCAATCCGTACGACCTGGGCGCGTCGCGCCGCAAGCTGCTGGCCCTCGCGTCGATCCTCGCCATGCAGACCCCGGCGCTCGTCCTCGACGAGCCAACCACCGGGCAGGACGCCCGGGGCGTGGAGCGCATCCGCCGCGTGGTGCAGGCGGCCCACGCGGTGGGGCGCACGGTGATCGGCATCAGCCACGACATGCGCTTCGTCGCCGAGACGTTCGAGCGCGTGGTCGTCATGCGGACGGGGCGGATCATCGCCGACGGGACGCCGGACGAGGTCTACGCCGCCGCCGGCTGGGAGACCCTGGCCTCGACGTTCCTCGAGCCCCCGCTGGCCGCCCGGGTCGGCGCCCACCTGGGCCTGGGCGCCACCCCGACGGAAGAGCGGCTCCTCGGCGCGCTCCGGAACGCCGCTCAGTAGTAGCCAGATGGCGGGGGAAGCGGATTCCCCTCGGCGTCCGTCCGTTGCTCGGGCGGCAGGTCGTCACGGTGACGGCGACCACCGGTTGGCCCCGGGATCGGCTCGGCCATCACCGACCCGGTCACCTCGTCAAGGCGCTGGCTGATCCCCCGCAGCCCAAGCTGCCGGAGCGCCGGGGCGAAGCGTTCGGCGAGGTCCGGGTCGCGGAGGAGGCCGAAGACCAGGGAGGCGTGGGCCCGAAAGAGCTTCTCGAAGGCGGCCGCCGACTCGGCCGGGTTGACCTGGTTGAGGCCCAGCTGCCGGTCGAGCGTCTCGAGGGCACCGTTTGCCTCGCGCCGCGTCTGCGTGGTGAAGTGCGGCGTACGGTTCACCAGGATCTGGGTGCGGGCAATCGCCGCGCGGGCCCGGGCATCGCGGTCGAGCGGAGTCGAGGAGCTCATGGAGCCGATTCTACGGGGTCGAGGCGGCTGGATGGAGTCGATCGCCGGTGTCCTGGGGCGGATCGAGCGGCCGATCGCGGTGGACCCGCGGTTCACCCGGCCCGTATCCGCCACGGAGGGTGCCGGTCTTCCCCGCTACGACCGGGCGACCTTCCCGCCGGCCCGTCCCGCAGCCACCCTGCTGGCCATCTACCCCGGCCAGGACGGCGAGCTGATGATCCCGGTCACCGTGCGTCGCCCGGACCTGCGGGCCCACGCCGGCGAGGTCTCCCTGCCCGGCGGCGCGATGGATCCGGCCGATACCGATCACCAGGCCGCCGCGCTCCGCGAGGCGCACGAGGAGATCGGCCTCGATCCCGCGTCGGTCACCGTCCTTGGGCACCTCGATGACATCTGGATCCCGGTGACCAACTTCGAGCTGCGACCCTTCGTGGGCGCCGTGGCCCGACGACCCCTGCTGCGCCCGCAGGCGAGCGAGGTGGCGGCCATCGTCGAGCTCCCCCTGCGGAGGCTGCTGGCTCCCGATGCCGTGACCGAGGAGCCGATCGAGATCTCCGGCTGGCGGCTCCAGGTCGCCGTCTATCGCTACGCCGGGCACCGCATCTGGGGCGCCACGGCCCGAACCCTGGCCATGCTGGCGGCCGTCCTCGCGGAGGTCCGGCGCGACGCGTGAGGTCCAGCCCCGCGCGAGGCTCGGGCCTTACGGGCGGCGCGAGCGGCGGACGGTGCCGATCACGTGGAGGAGGCGCAGCAGCTCGGCGTGCTGCGGCGCCGGCGCCGCGACCACGCTGTGGGTCGTCGACGGGCGGTCCAGGTCCCACCAGTCCCCGCCGTCCAGGTCGGTGACCGTCGCTCCGCCGCGCTCCGCCACCAGCCCCGCCGCCGCCATGTCCCAGGCGGAGAGGCCGCCGTTCTGGATCATGGCGTCAAAGCGGCCGGAGCCCACGTAGGCAAGGGCCAGCGCCGAGCTTCCCATACGTCGCGCGATGCGGATCTGCCTGGCGACCCGGCGCTCGCGCCCGATGCCGCCGCGCCCGATGATCGCCATGCTCACCACGTAGTCCGCGAGCGACTCCTTGCCGGAGGCACGCACCGGCTGGCCGTTGAGGAGGGCAGGGCCATCCGCCGCGGCGCTGTACAGGTCGTCACGCGCGGGGTCGAAGACGACCCCCACGACGGGATGGCCGTTTGCCACGAGGCCGATGGCGACGCAGTAGAACGGGATGCCGTTGGCGTAGTTGACGGTTCCGTCGAGCGGATCGATGACCCAGGTCCGGCCGCCAGGGTCCGCCGATCCGCCGGTATCGGTGCCGCCGGCACCAGCGCGCGCCCCATGGCTGCCGGACTCCTCGGCGAGGATCGCGTCGCCTGGATACCGTCCGCGTATGGCGCCGATGATGAGCTCCTCGGACCGATAGTCGACATCGGTCACCACATCGCGCTTGCTCTTGTGCTTGACGGTGGCGACGTTCTCGTAGCCGTCGGTCAGGATCGTGCCGGCCCGCCGGGCCAGGTCGATCGCGAACGCCAGCTCCTCGCCCCACGCGGAGGTGCTTCGTGGCTGCGGCGCGGCGTCAGTCGGCGCGGCGGCTCTGTCATCGGCGGCTCGGTCATCGGCGGCTCGGTCATCGGCGGCTCTGTCATCGGCGGACATGCGCCTCATGCTAGCCGCTGGGGTAGCGGCGAGCCGCTATCCTCGCGACATGCCGCAGATCCACCTCCACGCCGAGGCCGGCGACTACGCGCCGCTCGTCCTGCTGCCGGGCGACCCGGTCCGCGCGCGGCGGATCGCCGAGCGCTTCGACGGCGGCATCGGGAACGCCCGCATGGTCAACGAGAACCGGGGGCTGCACGGCTGGACGGGCACGTACCAGGGTCGCCCCGTGAGCGTCCAGACCACGGGGATGGGCACGCCCTCCTTCTCCATCGTGGCGGAGGAGCTCCTGCGCCTCGGCGCCCGGCAGCTGATCCGCGTGGGGACCTGTGGCGGCATCGCGCCCGGCCTGCGCACCGGCGACCTCGTGATCGCGGTCTCGGCCTGTCCGGTCGACGGGGCAACGCGCACCTACCTCCACGGCGATCCATACGCCCCGACTGCCGACTTCGTGCTGACCGATGCCCTGTACCACGCGGCGCAGGCTGCGGGCATTCAGGCCTGGGTCGGACCGGTCGCCTCGGTGGACGTCTTCTACAATCCGGACGCGGACTACACGACCAAGTGGCGGGACCGGGGTGTCCTCGCCTTCGAGATGGAGGCCTCCGCCCTCTTCTACCTCGCCGCCCGGGCGCGCGTCCAGGCGGCCTGCATGCTCACCGTCAGCGACGTGCTCTCCGAGGAGGTCAGCTCCGAGGAGACCTACCTTGCCCCGGCGGACCTTGCCGCCGCCGTCGATCGGATGATCGAGGTGACGCTCACCGCCGCGCCCTCCGTCGAGCGCCTGCAGCGCCCGTCTCGCTGAGGGCCGCACGCTCCGCCCACCACCCCCTCCGCCATACTGCCACCAGCCTCAGTGGTAGGACCGTGGAAGATGATCCGCTCCGCCATGCGGTCACCATCCACAGTGGTAGGACCGTGGCACGACATCCGCTCTGCCATGCGGCCACCATCCACAGTGGTGGAACTGTGGCGCAGGGTTCACTCTGCCGTCAGGCCACCATCCACAGTGGTGGAACTGTGGCACAGAGCCCGTTCCGCCATGCGGCCACCAGCCACAGTGGTAGGACCGTGGAAGATGATCCGCTCTGCCATGGCCCATCAAGGGCCCTTCCGGTGGAGCGGAGCTACAATCGGTTCCTCCCGAGGAACGCGCAGGAGGTCCGTCCGCGACCGATGACCGAAACCGTCACCCGCGGCGCCGC
>CAYVLM010000123.1:3968-6398 GCA_964452225.1 uncultured Steroidobacteraceae bacterium
ACGACATGGGTCTCGATCGGCGGCGCGACCAGGGCCGCGAACCAGGCCGGCGCCCACGTCAACCCCAACGCCGCCGCCGAGGCGCAGGACTTCCTTCCCCTGAAGGGAATCGACCACGTCGAGTTCTGGGTCGGCAACGCGAGGCAGGCGGCCGCCTACTACCGCGCACTCTGGGGCTTCACCTCCGTCGCCTACGCCGGCCTCGAGACCGGAGTCCGCGACCGGACCAGCTGGGTGATGGTCCAGAACGACATCCGTTTCGTGTTCACCGGCGCTCTGACCCCCGACTCGGAGATCGCCGAGCACGTCCACAGGCACGGTGACGGCGTGCACGACATTGCGTTCGCCGTGGATGACGCGACATCGGCCTGGGAGGAGACCACGAAGCGCGGAGCGCGGTCCGCCCAGGAACCGACGACGGTGGAGGGACAGAAGGGCGTGATCAGGCGTTCGGCCATCCACACCTACGGCGAGGTGATCCACTCGTTCATCGACCGCAACGACTACCACGGCGCCTTCGGCCCGGGCTTCCACAAGGTCCGCCGTCCCGCCGCCGCGGCGAGCGGCCAGAGCCTGCTCGAGATCGACCACTGCGTCGGGAACGTCGAGCTGGGCGACATGAACCGCTTCGTGGACTTCTACCGCGACGTGCTCGGCTTCAGCCAGCTCATCCACTACGACGACAAGGTGATCCACACCGAGTACTCGGCGCTGATGAGCAAGGTGATGCAGAACGGCAACGGGCGCATCAAGTTCCCCATCAACGAGCCCGCGACGGGCAAGAAGAAGAGCCAGATCCAGGAGTTCCTCGATTACTACCTCGACGAGGGCACCCAGCACATCGCACTGCGGACCGAGGACATCGTCGGCACGGTTCGTGCCCTGCGGGAGCGCGGGGTGGAGTTCCTCGGCATGCCGCACGCCTACTACGAGGCGCTCCCCGAGCGGGTGGGCGACGTGGGTGTGCCGATGGCGACGCTCGAGGAGCTCGGGATCGAGGCCGACCGCGACGAGGAGGGCTACCTCCTGCAGATCTTCACCCGCCCGGTGCAGGATCGACCCACCTTCTTCTTCGAGATCATCGAGCGCCACGGCTCCCGCGGCTTCGGGGTGGGCAACTTCAAGGCCCTCTTCGAGGCGATCGAGCGGGAGCAGGCCCGTCGCGGCAACCTCTGACGCCAGGGGCCGCATGCACCGATGAAGGTCGCCCACGTCCGCGAGCGCACCGCGCCGGCCGGCGCTCCCTGGCGGCTGGCCGTCGCCCGTGACCCGGAGGCGACCCTCTGGCTCGATCTCGAGGAGGCGCGCCAGGGGCTGGTGGTCGAGGATCCGCGGCGCCCGCACAACTCGCCCCTCTTCCGGCAGCCGGTCACGACCCTCGACGACCACCTGGCCCGCGGGCTTCGCGTCGAGGCGCTGGCCGAGATCGCGGAGGGGTACGGCGCGGCGGACCCCGACGACGAGGCCATCCTCCACGCCGGCGACCTCCATTTCGGGCCGCCCATCCTCCGGCCGCCCGCGATCCGCGATTTCTACGCCTTCGAGCGCCACGTGAAGACGATGTGGGAGCGTCGCGGCGGAACCGTTCCGGAGGCGTGGTACCGGCTCGCGATCTTCTACTTCGGCAACACCAGCGAGATCCGCGGCCCGGGCGACCCGGTATGGGCGCCGCGGGGCAGCGCCGAGCTCGACTACGAGCTCGAGATCGCGGCGCTGGTCGACACGCCGGTGATCGACCTCGAGCCGGACCGGGCCGAGGAGGCGATCGGCGGCTACACGATCTTCAACGACTGGTCGGCACGGGATCTCCAGCGTGACGAGACGACGGTGCGCCTCGGTCCGGCCAAGGGCAAGGACTTCGCCTCCTCCATCGGCCCGTGGCTGGTCACTCCCGATGAGCTGCACGACACGCGCGCCGGGAAGGGCTACGCGCTCCAGATGGCCGCGCTCGTCAACGGGCTGGAGACGAGCCACGGGGCGTGGTCGAGCGCGCAGTACAGCTTCGGCGAGATGCTGGCCCGCGCCTCGGCCGACACGCACGTCCGGCCCGGCGAGCTCCTCGGCTCAGGCACGGTGGGGAGCGGGTGCCTCCTCGAGGTGCGCGACGAAGTGCTCAGGCGCTACCTGGAGCCGGGCGACACGGTGACCCTCGCCGTCGAGCGGCTGGGGGCCCTCACCACGCCCGTCCTCGCACGCCCGGGGAACGTGGCATGAGCGCCGACGGTCGGACGGCCGGCGGGCCGGCCGCCGGATACCTGGGCCGCATGCATGCCGTCCAGGCGCGTCTCGATGCGCACGCCGCCCTTGGCCCGCCGCCCGGGCTGACCGACCCGGATCCCGGGGGCGCCGAGCGCTGGCAGGCTGGCCAGGTCTGGGCGCACCTCGCCGAGTTCCCGCCCTACTGGGCGGCGCAGATCCAGCGCGTCGTCG
>CAYVLM010000124.1:0-6359 GCA_964452225.1 uncultured Steroidobacteraceae bacterium
TGCGGGAGCGCCAGAGCGGCACCATGGAGCAGCTGGCGGTGATGCCGTTCCGGCCCCGCGACGTCTTCCTGGGCAAGATCCTGCCCTACTTCGTGGTGGGGATCGTGGACCTGGTGATCGTCGTCTTCGCGGGGCTGTGGATCTTCGGGGTGCCCTTCAACGGCGACCCCTGGGTCTTCGCCGTGGGCTCGCTGCTCTTCCTCTTCGTCGTGCTCGGCATGGGCGTCCTGATCTCCACCGTGAGCGAGAACCAGGGCCAGGCGATCCAGCTGGCGATGATGACCCTGCTCCCGCAGATCCTGCTCTCCGGGATGATCTTCCCGCTGGAGTCGATTGCGGCCGGCGTGCGCTGGATCGGGTACCTCCTGCCGCTCACCTACTTCGTCCAGATCGCCAGGGGCGTGATGGTGCGCGGGGCGCCCTTCGATGCTCTCCTCTTCCCGATGGGCATGCTCCTGCTGCTCGCGGTGGTCGTCTTCGCGCTCTCCGTGCTGCGCTTCCGCCGCGACCTGGCGCCATCGGCCGGGCGCGAGGACCGCGCGGTGGCATCGGAGGCGACGGCATGAGCGGCGTGCGGCTCGGGCGGTCCCCCGAGGATCGGGTCATTGGCTGGGGCCTGGAGCGGGTCAGCGTGCGCTACGGGCACACGGTGGCGCTGCACAGCGTCAGCATCGGGGTCGGGTCCGGTGCGGTGACGGCGGTGGTCGGAGCCGATGGCGCCGGCAAGTCGACCCTGCTCCGCACCCTGGTCGGCGCCCAGCGCGCCGAGACGGGCCGTGTCAGCCGGCCGGCACAGCGCCGCATCGGGTACGTCTCGGCGGGTCCGGGCGTCTACCGCGATCTCACGGCCGACGAGAACATGAGCTTCTCGGCCGGGGCGTACGGCGTGCCGGCCCGGGTGGCAAGGGCCCGAATCAGCGAGCTCCTGGAGCGGACCGAGCTCACCTCAGCCCGACGACGGCTGGCGGGACAGCTGTCCGGTGGCATGCGCCAGAAGCTGGCGCTGGCGATGGCGGTGATCCACCAGCCGGACCTCCTGGTGCTCGACGAGCCGACCACCGGCGTCGACCCGGTGAGCCGGGCCGAGCTCTGGCGCCTGATGGCCGGCCTGGCCGCCGAGGGAACCGCCATTGCGCTGGCCACCTCGTACGTCGACGAGGCGGAACGGGCGACCTCCGTCCTCGTCCTGCTCCGCGGGAGGATGCTCGCGGCCGGGACCGCCGCGGAGATCGTGGGCGACGCGCCCGGCGAGCTGTACCGGATCGCCGGACCGTCGCACGACCCGCGGGCGTGGCGGCGCGGCGCCCAGTGGCGGCTCTGGTCGCCGGGTGGCGACGCTCCGGCGGACGCGGAGCTGCTGACGCCCGACCTGGAGGATGCCCTCGTGATGGCCCAGCTCGCCGTGGAGCTTGGCGACGGCGGTGCCGCAACGCCGGGGGTTGCGGCATGAGCCTGCTCGAGACCGCAGAGGTCACGCGGCGCTTCGGCCGCCAGCAGGCGGTCCAGGCGGTCGACATCAGCGTGGAAGCGGGGGAGGTGGTCGGCCTGCTGGGAGCGAACGGGGCCGGCAAGACGACCCTGATCCGCCTGGCGCTCGGCCTGCTGCGGCCCACCGAGGGTGCCGTGCGCCTGTTCGACCGCCGCCCCTCACGGAGCTCCCGCCATCGGCTCGGCTACCTCCCCCAGAGCCTGGGCCTGTACGAGGACCTGACCGTCTGGGAGAACCTGTCGTTCGCGTCGCGCGCCTTCGGGCGCTCCATGGACGCGGCGGGCCTGGACCCGGAGATCGCCGCGGCCCGCGGAACGCTGGTCCGCGACCTGCCGCTGGGGCTGCGACGCCGGGTGGCGTTCGCCGCGGCGCTGGCGCACGACCCGGAGCTGCTCGTGCTCGACGAGCCCACCTCCGGCGTCGAGCCGCTGGCCCGCGCGCGTCTCTGGGAGACGATCCGCGACGCCGCCGACCGCGGCGTGGGGGTCCTGGCCACCACCCACTACATGAGCGAGGCGTCCGAATGCGATCGCCTGGTGGTCCTCGTCTCCGGCCGCGTCGCGGCCGCGGGCACCATGGACGCCGTCATCGGCGACCTGCGCACCGTCATCGTGGAGCCGGACCGATGGGAGACGGCCTTCGCCGCGCTGGACGAGGCGCACCTGCCGGTGGCGCTGGTCGGACGCACGCTGCGCGTCCCGGGTGCGTCGATCGGCACGGTGGACGAGACGCTCCGCGCGGCGGGCGTGAGCAGCCGGCTCTCCGTTGCGCCGGCGACGTTCGACGAGGCGTTCGTCACCATCGCCGGTCGCGCCGCCTGATGGCCCGCACGGGTCGGCGGCGGGGCGCCTCCGGGACCCGCGAGCGGATCCTTGCCGCGGCCCGCGGCGCGTTCGCGGAGGCCGGCTTTGAGGGTGCCACGATCCGTGGCATCGCCCGGACGGCGGGCGTGGACCCGGCGCTCGTGCACCACTACTTTGGCACCAAGGAGCAGCTCTTCGTGGCGGCGGTGGACCTCCCCTTCGACCCGGCGAGCCTGGCGGAGGCCGTGGCCGAGGGCAGCCTGGAAGACGCCGGCGAGCGGATCGCGAGGTTCGCCCTGCGCGTCTGGACGGAGCCTGGGGCCCGTCCCGTCCTGACCGCCGTCGCCCGCTCGGCGGTGAGCGACGCCCACGCCGCCGACGCGCTCCGAAACCTGATGGAGCGAACCCTGCTTCCGGCGATGCGCGGCCTGGGCGTCGACCATCCGGAGCTGCGTGCCTCGCTCGCCTGGTCCCAGATCGTTGGCCTGTTCTTCGGCCGCTACATCCTGCGCGTGCGACCGCTCGTCGAGATCGGGCAGGAAGACCTCGCCGCCGCCATGGCGAGCACCCTGCAGCAGGCGCTGACCGGGCCGGTTGCGGCTAGCCGCCCGCCGTCGGGCGCCTGGTCCGCGTCCGTCCCTGCGCGCTGAGGCGGGCCGCCGACGAGTCCGGTGGAGGGCCGCTCCGGAACAGGTCACGCAGCTCGGGCGGGATCCGGCCCGGGCGGCCGTCCTCGCCGACCCAGGCCCACAGGGTGCGGACCTCGGCGAGGAGCGAGCCGTCCGACTCGCGGTGGATGGTCGTGTGCCGCTCGCCGGTCGCGGCCCCCATGCGCAGCGGGATCGTGGTGAGCAGCAGGAAGTCGCCGAAGGTCGCCGGCCGGTAGTAGGTGGCGTGGTGCTCTCGCACCACCCAGCCGCCGCCCTGCGCGCGATACCAGTCCCGCCCGAAGCCCATGGCCTCCACGTGCTCCAGCGCGACCTGCTCGACGTAGTTGAGGAAGACGGCGTTGTTGACGTGGCCGTTGCTGTCGAGCTCGTAGAGTCGCACCGGCCAGCGTCCGTGGTACTCCCAGGCGTCGCCCGGACCGTGCAGCTGAATTCCGTCCATCGGCTCCGCGAGGATAGACCGATCTACTCCCGCGTGGTCGGCTCGGCCTCCAGGGTGACCCGGAGCAGATCGCTGGTCGTGATGACGCCGATTGGCGCGTCGTTGTCGTCGACGACCACGAGCCGATGGATATGGCGGTCCAGCATGAGCCGCGCCGCGTGCTCCACGCTCGAGGCGAGGTGAACGGTCACCGGCGGCCGCGTCATGAGGTGGCGAACCCGCACGCGGCTCCAGTTCTCGCCGATCAGCTCGCTGGAGCGCGCGTTCAGCAGGTCGGTCTGGCTGATGACCCCGACCAGCGTCGCGTTCTCGACCACCGGCAGCCCGGAGATCCGGTAGCTGCGCAGCAGGAGCTCCGCCTCGCTCGCGAGCGCCTCGGGGTCGACCACCACCGGCTCGGTCGACATGAGGTTCCCGACACGCAGGCTGATCTTGGTATTCACGGCCCGGCCCTCGCGCGAGCTTCGACGACCGGCCCAGCCTGCCCGATGCCGACATTGCCCGGCAGCGGCCATAGGTCACGATCCGGCGGGACTTCCCACGTGACAGGGGCGGGGTACCATCGCAGCCATGAGCACCGAGCCGGAGGTCGGCCGCAGCGAGGTCCGGATGCTGGAGCTGATCGAGCCGCATCACACCAATCACCAGGGCACCCTGTTCGGAGGGAACGCCCTGGGGATGATGGACAAGGCAGGCTGGCTGGCCGCCACGCGCCACGCGCGGCGCACCTTCGTCACGGTCGCCGTGGACCGGATCGAGTTCAAGGTCCCGGTCCTTGCGGGCCAGCTGGTGGAGCTCGTGGCCCGGGTCACCAGGGAGGGGCACACCAGCATCACCGTGGAGGTCGAGATGTTCGTGGAGGACATGCTCGTCCCGAACAGCCGGCAGCTCGCCACCCGCGGGAGCTTCGTCTTCGTGGCCATCGACGCCGCCGGGAGCCCTGTCCCGGTGCGTGAGGCCTCGGAGGAGCCGATCACGACCCCATAAGGCCGAGCGGCCCCCATGGGCCGGGCCATCCGGACGGTGCCACTCCGGGTGGCTGGGTTCACGCTGCGGACATGTCCAGCCAGGACCCGGTCCTAACCTGGAGCACGCCCATCGACCGGAGCCTCCTCGTCGAGGACGGCATGGTCATCTGCCCGCGGCGCGGGGTGGTGGAGCTCGAAGTCTGCCTGGCCTGCGAGCACCTCCTGGGGGTGGAGGGCGAGTGGGACGCACGGATCGTGTGCTCCTACCCGTTCCCCGTGGCGCAGCGCGTCGCCACGGAGCTGTCGGAGGGACGGCGCTGGAGCCGCCACCCGCGGATCGACGACCCGCTGGACGCGGGCGACGAGGAGCATCCCGAGGACCTGCTTCCCGGCGACGTGCGACCCGAGCGGGAGTCGCCCCTGCCCGATGAGGAGAGCCCCTGGGGGACCGGCGAGTAGAGGCCGGCCGCTCCGTCAGCCTCTGCGCTTGCCCCGCGGCACCTCGAACGGCTCACCGTGTCCCGGGACCACCCTGGTCGCCTCGGCCAGGATCCGGCGGCGACTGTCCTGGAGCTGGTCCTGGCTGGGGGCGAACGGATCGACCTCCGGGGTGCGATCGGCGAACCACCAGGCATGCGTGCAGGCGATCACGCCCCCGTCGGTTTCGACCAGCCAGGTGACGTCCACGTCGGTGTGCCCCGGGGTCGCGAGCAGGCGCACGTTGGGAGTCGGCCGGTACCCGTCCGCGTCGTGGTCCATCCACAGGTCGTCGCGGTACCCCGCCCAGAGGTCGACGACCTGGGCGTTCGGGAAGAGGCCCACGTTGAGGGTGTGGTCGGGGTGGTGGTGGGTGAGGAGGACGTGCGTCACCGATGCCGGCTCCACTCCGTGCTCTCGCAGCGGACCGAGGATCGCCTCGGTGCTTGGGACCATGCCCGGGTCGACCACCAGCCGCGCGTCGCCGTCGATGATGAGGCTCACCGTCCCCGCCACGTGGTCGTCGCGCACGTAGCCCGCGTGCAGCAAGTGGAACCGGGCCTTCCCCTTGACGGGCGACTTCATTGGCAGCTTCATGCGGGCCTCCGCCGCGTCCTCGAAGATCGCGCTGCCTTCGGCGGAAGGCTGCGCGCGTGCGCGAGCGCCCGCTCGAGCCACGGACCAGCGAGGTCAGGCTCGGTCAGCTCGGGTGGGAGGAGCATGTAGCCGGTCATCGGCCGCCCGGGCATGGGCGCAAAGCCCACGCCGCCCAGCTCGCCGAGATCGGCCAGGCCGTCCTCCGGCAGGCGGATCACCCATCGGTCCTGGAAGAGGCTGGTGAACATGTGGCCGTCGACGAAGCAGGCGGGGTACCCGAACATCTGGCGTCGGGCCACCCCCGGCTCCTCGAGCAGCGGGCCCGTGCCCGCCTCGAAGCGCGCGACGAGGTCCGGCGGCGACTTGCTCCAGCCGGACGGGTCCTTCGCCATTGGCCTCCTCGCTGCAACGCTGCATTGACCGGTGGGCGGAGCGTACCAGCGACGGCAATCGGCCGATGCCGGTGCCTACCTCTCGGCGTGGCCGTTTGCCAGCGTCGAGGCCACGATCCGGCGCCTCTTCCCGCCGGTTGCGACCCGATGTCGCGGCTTGACCGGCGCCCAATACTGCTCGAATGCCGGACGACGCGCCCGAGGCAATGGTCACCGAACGGGTGCTCGAGCTCCCCGTCGTGGGCGGGAGGCTCATCGGATGGGCCTCCGGTGCGGGTCAGCGCATCCTCCTGCTCCACGGTGGGCCGGGCCTCACGGACCCGCTCGCCGCATTGGCGGCGGAGCTGGCCCCGACGTTCAGCGTGGTCCACTACCAGCAACGGGGCGTGCCGCCATCGGTCACATCTGGCGACAGGAGCGTCGAGGGCCACGTGGCCGACGCGGTGTCGGTGCTCGACGCACTGGGCTGGGAGCGACCGTGGGTGGTCGGCTACTCCTGGGGTGGCCACCTGGCGATGCACCT
>CAYVLM010000125.1:0-6060 GCA_964452225.1 uncultured Steroidobacteraceae bacterium
GCGGGTGGTACCGCGATGGCAGACGCTGGTCTCCGCCTCGCCCGCACCACTGCGGGTGGTACCGCGATGGCAGACGCTGGTCTCCGCCTCGCCCGCACCACTGCGGGTGGTACCGCGATGGCAGACGCTGGTCTCCGCCTCGCCCGCACCACTGCGGCTGGTACGGCGCGTGGGGCAGCGACCCCGCAGGGGGAGGGGACGGCCGAGGGAGCGACTGCGTCTCCGGAGCTGGCGGGCGAGGCTCGGCCTAGCGGCTTCCGACGTTCACGGTGCTGGCGCCGCCGAGGATCTCGATGTCGTACCGGTCCGGCGTGCTCCCGTAGTCGCCGGACTCGTAGTGACGATGGCTACCGACCTGGGAGGCTGTCACGTCATCGAAGCGAAGGTGGGAGATGCCGCCATCGACGCGGAGATGCACCGGCACGGACGAGGGGCGGCGCATGACGGCGCTGCTCACCACACCGGTGACCCGCACGCCGACCGTGCCGGAGGGCGCAGGCAGCTCGAGCTTGATGTGGTTGGCGCCCCCGGTTACCTCGAGCGCCGCGAGCTGGACCTCGAGGTTGCCGCCGAGGTCGGTGATCCCGCCCCGGACCTCCACCTGCCAGGGGATCGAGGCGTTGAGCCGCACCCGGGCGCGCCGGCTGGCGAAGAGCTGGCGCCGATACCGCACCGTGACCTCGCCCCCCGCGACCCGGACGTCCGGGAGCGGGCCGGTGAAACGCGCGCTGATCAGCTGCTCCGCGTCGGCGGCCCCCTCGAAGACGAGGCGTGACGCGGCCGACTCCATGATGATCCGGGCGCTGGCCGATGGACCAAAGGGAGCGACGTTCATCGACAGGCGAGGCCCGCCGGTGACGAAGAGCAGCCGGCCGCGCCTGGCGCCCGCAAGGGGGGCCGTGTAGGTGTCGTCCACGAAGCCGCCGCGGGTCGTGGCCCGCAGCCGGCTGGTGGTCTGCAGGGTGGCGGTTGCCGCCCGTCCGAGGTAGTCGGTGATGGCAGCCCGCTCGGAAGGGGAGTAGCGACCCAGCAGCTCGTCGGCCGAGCGCTCCAGCGGCTCCAGGATCCCGATCAGCTCGTCCAGCCGGCCCGGGGTCAGGCGCACCACCACCCGTCGCCGGTCGGTCGCATCGGCCTCGCGGGCAACGATGCCGGCCTTCTCCAGGCGATCGAGGACGCCGGTGATGGCCCCGGTCGTCACGCCGGCCAGCTCCGCGAGGCGCCCCGGAGTCGTCTCGCCCTCGGCGGCGATCAGCTGCAGCCCGAGGAGATCGGTGGCATTGAGGCCGATCCGTGCGGCGAGCGCTTCGTAGAGGACCACGGCGTGGGGATCCAGGGTTCGCGAGAGGAGCTCCGCCAGGCGCGACGCGGCCGAGCCGCCCTCCTTGACATCGGTCTCTCGTTCGCTCATAGTGCCATTATCTTAGTGGCTAAGATACTTACAGTCTACAGACACGATGGAAGTGTACCGCGACGACCGCGGCACGGAGCAACGAAGGGGACAGACCGATGGTGAAACAGCCGGGTGCCGCGGCGATTGAGGCGCACGACCTGGTCAAGACCTATCCCGGCGGCGTGCGTGCGCTTGACGGGTTGAGCATGACGGTGGAGCCGGGGATCGTGTTCGGGCTCCTCGGACCCAACGGGGCCGGGAAGTCCACGACGGTGAAGATCCTGACCACCCTGTCCCGCCCGGACTCCGGCTCCGCCACGGTGGCCGGCCACGACGTTCTCCGCGAGCCGGAGCGTGTTCGTCTCGCCATCGGCACCGTCGGCCAGCGCGCCGCGGTGGACCCCGAAGCCACCGGTCGCGAGAACCTCACCCTCCAGGGCCGGGTCTACGGGCTGCGCGGCCACGAGCTGGCCGAACGGGTGGACACCCTGCTGGACCGCTTCTCCCTGCGGGACGCGGCCAACCGCGTGGTGCGGACCTACTCGGGCGGCATGCAGCGCCGCCTGGATGTCGCCATGGGCCTCGTCCACCACCCGCGCGTCCTGTTCCTGGACGAACCGACCACCGGATTGGACCCGGAGGTCCGCTCGGAGGTCTGGGAGGAGATCGGCCGCCTCACGTCAAGGGATGGGCTGACGATCCTGATGACGACCCACTACCTGGAGGAAGCCGATCACCTGGCCCGGTACCTGGCGATCGTGGATCACGGCCGGATCGTGGCCGCCGGGACGCCGGAGGGACTGAAGGCCGAGTTTCGCGGGGACGCCATCCACGTCGAGCTGCGCGAGCCGGAGGCGGGTGGCCGGGCGGCGGCAACGCTGGAGCGCATCAACGGCCTCCGCGAGCCGACCCTCGACGGGAGCGTGCTTCGCGCCCGGGTCGACCACGGCGCCTCCGCGGTGCCCACCGTGCTCGCCGCGCTTGACACGGCCGGCATCGCCGTCGCGGCGGTGCGGGTCGCCCGCCCCTCGCTCGATGACGTCTACCTACGCCACACGGGGCGCGCCTACCACGCCACTGCCGGAGAGGTTGCCTGACCATGACCGCAATTGCCCAGACCGTACACATGACCGACCGCCACGTGCGGTACATGCTGCGCCAGCCGTGGTTCATCGCGACGAGCCTGGTCCAGCCCATCATCTGGCTGCTCCTCTTCGGGCAGCTCTTCAGGAACGTGACCGAGATCCCGGGCTTTGCGGCCGGCGCCGGCTCGTACCTCGACTACCTGACCCCCGGCGTGCTGGTGATGACCGCCCTCTTCTCCTGCGGATGGAGCGGGATGGGGATCATCGAGGACATCGACCGCTCGATCATGGACCGCTTCCTGATCTCGCCGGTCCATCGCAGTGCGCTGATCACGGGTCGCACGGCATACGAGCTGGTGTCGCTCCTGGTCCAGGCCCTCGTCATCGGCGGGCTGGCCTGGCTGCTGGGCGCCCACTTCGCCGGCGGCCCGCTCGGCTTCGCGGCGCTCACCGTGTGCGCCATGCTGGTCGGAGCGGCGTTCGCCTCGATCTCGCAGGCGATGGGGCTGCTTCTGCGCCAGCGGGAGTCCGTGATCGGGATCAACGTCATGCTGGTCCTGCCGCTGAGCTTCCTGTCGGCCGCCTTCCTGCCGCTCAACCTGGTCCCCGGCTGGATCCGGACGGTGGCCGCCTACAACCCGGTCGACTGGGCGGTCGAGGCTGGCCGCGCAGCCCTGGCGGCGAACCCGGACTGGGCCTTCATCCTGCCCCGGATGGGCGGCCTGCTGGCAGTGACGGTGGTCGCCATCGGTCTTGCGACTGCGGCCTTCCGCAGCTACCTGCGGTCTATCTAACGACCGAGCCGATGGGGCGCGCCCGTACCACTGCGGCTGGTACCGCGATGGCCGACGGCCTGCTCTGCCGCGATCCCACTACCGAGGCTGGTAGCCCAACGGCACAACGCGCCCTCTGCCTCGCCCGTACCACTGCGGCTGGTACCGCCGAGGATCTCGATGTCGCATCGGTCCGGCGTGCTCGCACAGTCGCCTGGCTCATCGTCAGGCTCGCGAGGGCGGGCGCGGACCTCATTCCTGGGTCGTGATCCGGCGTCGGGTGGAGACCTCGACCTTCGCCTCGTCCTCATGGGCGGGATGCTCGACCAGGGCGATGAGACGGCTGGACATGAAGCGCCCGGTGCGCACCGGCGTTCCGCCGCGCGTCACCTCGCTCACCTCGACCACGCCCCGGCTGGTGGTCACCTCGATCCGGCGACCGGCGCGGGTCGCCTCGATGACGAAGGTCTGGGTTCCCTGCCCGGTGTCGACGACCGCCTCGACGCGGTCTCCCTTGGCCATGATCGATGGAGCGTACCACCGCCGGCGGCCTCCCCCGCCCGGCGTCAGCGGTCCTCGCCGCTGACCTGCAGCCCGTCGAAGCGGCTCGCACGAGGGCCGGCGTAGCTCGCGTCCTGGCCGGTCTCGGCGGAGAAACGAGCTGCGGCGAGGGCCTCGAACAGGTTCCCGGTCACCGAACCGCCCTTGATCGGGGGTGATCTCCATCCCGAAGTTGCCGGTGACCCAGTCCACGTTGGTGGAGGAGAACGCGATCACATGCAGCACCGGCCCGTCGTCGCCGAGCAGGTCTGTGAACCCGGTGGGGCCCGGTGCGATCTCCGGGACGCCCGGACGCCCGGACGCCCGGACGCCCGGACGCCGGCAGGTCTCTCCCAGCCCGCCGCTGCGGGACATTCGGCCCTGACGGAGATCGCGGCGACGCGCGAGCATCGGCGCGAAAGAATCCGCTCGCGGAGATCCGCGCCATGCCCGTTCCGACCGTGGCGATCAGCCAGCTCGTTGCCCTCGACTGCCTCTGCGGTGCGCACCTCGAGGGCGAGGACACCGACGACCTGACGATCGTCTACCGGGAGCACCTGCTGACCCTGCATCCGGACGTCCAGATGGACCGCGTCACGCTCGAGGCCTTCGTAGTCGCCAACGCCTACGAGATCTGACGTCGCCTGCAATCGCGATTCAGGCTGCCCATCACGCGTTGATGGCGCGTCAGCCGCTGGACTGCCGGGCGCGCCACCACAGGTACGACGAGGCCGCGAGGATCGCCCCGACCGCGATGAGCGCCGGGTGCATCACGGGGTGCCAGGTGCGGATCATGGCCAGCTGCACGCCAATCCAGATCAGCTGGCCGGCACCGAGCGCGAAGCCGAGGTGGGGCGCTGCGGCCGAGTGAAGGAACCCCGCCGCCACGACGACGTATGAGCCGATGCCGAAGACGACGAGCAGGATGAGCCCCGGGACGAAGTAGTCGGGGAAGGGCGTGCCCTCGAGCCAGTGGATGGGCATCTGCATGGCCGAACCGTCCGGCGAGCTGGCCAGCAGGAACCCGCCAAAGAGGGCAGCCGGCCCAAGGGCCACGCCGGCGACGAGGAGCGTGATCCAGGCCGCTACCGGAAGCCGGTGCGTGGCCGGCCGCACGCCGGACGGCGTAACAGCAGCGTTGCGCATGTCGAAGAACCTCCCGCGTGATGGTTCGCACCGCACCGGGCAGGGGACAGGGCCGCAGGTCACGCGAAGGATGACAATCGGCGCTGGCCGCGCGTCGCCGCCGGAGGCCGGAGAAAGTGGTTGCATGCGCAATTATCTGAGCGTATGCTGTGCGCATGACTCCGGCAGATCTCTCCTTGCTTCTCCTGCGGCTGGTCGTGGGCCTCACCTTTGCCGCGCACGGCGCGCAGAAGGCCTTCGGCTGGTGGAACGGGCCGGGCTTCGCCGCCTGGCAGCAGGCCATGACGCGAATGCGGTTCCGTCCGGCTCGCGTGTGGGCGATTGCGTCGATTGCCGCCGAGCTGCTCGGCGGCCTGCTCCTGGCGGCCGGCCTGCTGACCCCGTTCGCCGCGGCGCTCCTTGTCGCCCAGTCGGTGGTCATCGTCCTCAAGGCCCACCTGCCCAACGGCTTCTGGAACGGCCAGCGCGGCTACGAGTTCCCGCTGACCATTGGAGCCGCCGTGGTCGCCGTGCTCGGCATCGGTCCGGGACGCCTGTCGGTGGATGCCGCCATCGGGCTCGCCCTCGCCACGCCGGTGCTCTGGGCGCTCCTCGGCCTGGGCCTGGTTGCCGGGCTCGCCAGCTACGGGATCAGCCAGCTCGAGCCTCCGGCGGAGGCAGTTGCCCAGCAGCGCTGACGCCCGGGCCGACGGCCCACGATCTTGGGTGGTGACATCGGACCCGCGTCCGTGCATGATTCCGCCCATCGACTCCGGTCCGCCGGGCGCCCAGACGGCCGGCCAGGCGTCGCCTTTCCTGGCTTCCCCGGCAGCAGCTCACACCGGAGGGACCGATGGACGTCGTGCTGGTCGGCTTCGTCGCCGGCTTCATCTTCGGCGGATGGCGCACCGGGTTCCTGCGCCGCGTGATCGGCATCGGCTTCATGGCCATCTCGTTCGTGGCCAGTGCGTGGTTCCGCTACCCGGTGGGGGCCATCGCGTCGGCCTTCTTCCCCAAGATCCCCGCCGACTACGCGAACCTGGTCGGATACACGATCGCCTTCCCGGTCGTCCTCGCTGCCCTCCACCTCGGCAGCCGCGCTCTCCTGGGCCGGATCTCGGTCAGCGGGATCACCAAGGAGGCC
>CAYVLM010000125.1:6070-6351 GCA_964452225.1 uncultured Steroidobacteraceae bacterium
TGGCGCTCGGCGCGCTGGTCGGCGCGGTGGAGGCGATCCTCATCCTCTCCGCGGTGATCGTCATCCTCGACACCTACTTCGGGACGGGCTCCAAGATCAGCACCGAGGTCGGGCTGGGAGCGCTCAAGGGATTCACCGAGTCGTTCAACGCCTCGGCGACGGTGCATATCCTCCGCGACACGACCGTGCCCTTCGTGCTGACCGTGCTTGGGCCGTTCCTGCCAAAGGACATCAAGACCATCCTTCCCGGCGGGCTGGTCCTGCCGTCGGGACTTCCGGGC
>CAYVLM010000126.1:0-6345 GCA_964452225.1 uncultured Steroidobacteraceae bacterium
CCCGAGCACCCACCGCGACCGAATACCGGTCTGGTGACCGACGTCGCCTGGGCCCTGGCCCTCGTGTCGCTGATCCTGCTGCCGGTGGCGGTGGGGATCGCCATCCTTCGCTACCGCCTGTACGACATCGACCTGCTCATCAATCGCACGGTGGTCTACGGTGGTGTCACGGCACTCCTGGCCCTCGGCTTCTGGGTCGCCGACGTGGGTCTCCAGCGACTGCTCGCGACGACCACGGGCCAGCGATCCGATCTCGTCACCGGTGGGCTTGGGGTCGGGGTCGGTCTGCTGTTCCCTGCCCTGAGGCGCATGATGAAGCCGCTGGTCGACCGCGTGCTGCCCGGCCGAGCGGAGCTTGCGCTCCTGTTCACGGACATCGTCGGGTCCACCGAGGCGCTCGTGGAGATGGGCGACGAGCGCTGGCGAGGCGTGCTGGGCCAGTACCTGGCGACGGTCCGTGCCGAGCTGGCGCGGTTCGGAGGGCACGAGGTGAACACCGCCGGCGACGCCTTCTTCGCCACCTTCGTTCGACCCGCCTCCGCCGTGGAGGCCGCGTGGTCGATGCGGTCGGCGGTGCGGCGCCTGGGGCTGGAGACCCGCACCGGCATCCGCCTCGGCGAGGTGGAGATGCGCGGCGAGCAGGTGAGCGGCCTGGCGGTCCACACAGCGGCTCGCGTCATGGCTGCCGCCAGTCCGGGTGAGATCCTCGTCTCCGATGCGATGCGCGACGCCGTGGGCTCCGGGGCAGTCAGCCTCAGCGACCGTGGCCGGCACCAGCTCAAGGGGGTCCCGGGCGAGTGGCAGCTGTACTCCGCCGAGGTGGCACCCCGCTGCCGAGTGATCCGGCCCGATCGCGTCGGAGGCACCCTCATGACGACGGGGTGGCGAACGCGCGCTGGAGCGAGGCCAGGCTGGCGGCGATGTCGCCTTCGGCGGCCTGCGCCACCATCGGCTCCATCGGCTTCATGAAGACGTTCGTGGCCTCGACGGCCATCCCGTAGGTGACCCGGCAATGCGCGTCGTCGACCCGTTCGATCGTCAGGGTGGCCTCGACGCCGATGCCGGAGGTCTCCGTGGTGAGCACCAGCGAGCGGCCAGGCTCGAGGCGGGAAACGCGCAGGAGAGCCTGAACCTGCTGGCCCATGATCCGGCGCTCGACCCGGGCGGTGGAGCCCATCGCCAGCGGTCCCGGCGCGGTCGGCGCGGCGGTGACGACCCCCGACTGCCAGCGCGGCAGGTTGGCAATGTCGGTGATGAACGCAAAGACCGTCGCCGCCGGCGCGTCAACCTCTGCGGTCTGCTCCGCGTGCTGCATCGCGCTCATCGTAACCGTCGCAGCGCCGGTCATCTCCCAGCGAGCGATAGATGACCCGTACTCCGCGCGAAGCGCCTCCCGCGCTGAGAATGGGCGATAGAACGGTCACCCGTGAGCATGAAGCGCGCCCCGGCGCACCGGTCACGCTCCCCGCTGACCGATCTATCGAACAAACCCGGCGCCGCCAAGGGTTCCGGCGCGAAACGAGCCATCTATCGACCCGGCAGGCGTGAGCGAGCACTCGGCGCCAGCCCGGCTGGCTTCGTCCACCATCGGTTCGGTGCATCAGTCGACCCAGGTGCCTGGACGCGCCACTGATTTCGTCCTGGGTCGTCGGTTCGCTCGACCCGGGAGCGTCAACGGGGTAGCATGCCCAGCGCCACCGCCCTCGTGCGGCCCCCGAGCATTGGAGCGCGCGTTGAAGTCCGCGAAGGTCTCTGTCTCTGTCCTGTCAACCGTTGCCCTGCTGCTGGCGACCGTCTCGCTGGCAACCGCCCACGGCCTCCGCGAGGACCAGCCGAGCCCCATTGCGCGCGGCCCTCACGTCTCCGGTGTCGTGCAGGTCATGGCCCATCGCCCGGGCTCTGCCTCATCATCGCCAGGGACCCCGGCGACCTCCGCAACCTCCAGCAGCACCGTCACCACCGACTCTGCGAGCACGGGCCGGCCGGTGAACGAGACCTCCATCGCGACGAACGGCTCGTTGATCGTGGCTGGCGCGAATGACTACAACTCGTACAACGGCCAGGGCCAGAACGGCTTCTACTGGTCCATGGACGGCACCACCTGGAACGACGCCGGGCCGATCAACATCTTCCCCCAGAACTCGAACAACGGCGCCGGCGACCCGGGCCTGGCGGTGGCATCCTCGGGGGTTGTCTACTACAGCTCGCTCCTCTTCAACTTCTACCGATGCAACGTGGGCGGCGTCGAGCTCATGCGGCGCGATACGAACGGGACGTGGACGTACTACGAGATCGCCTCGAACTCCCGATCGCAGTTCCAGGACAAGCCCGCCCTGGCGCTGGACGAGGCTCACGGGCACGTGTTCGTCTCGTGGACCCAGTTCGGTTCCTGCAGCGGGTCGAACGTCAGCTCGCCGATCAAGGTGGCGGTCCTGCCGACCGGCGCCACCTCGGTCGCGCCCACCACGATCCTGACCGTGCCGGGTTCGACCTACTCGCAGGGCTCCTCGATCAAGCCCGATGGCCAGGGAGGCTTCTGGATCGCCTGGGAGGAGTGGTCGTCCGGCTCCAGCTCCGCGACGAGCTCGATCAGGATCGCTCACTGGATCGGATCGGGATGGGAAGCACTCTCAGGGTCACAGCAGTGGCTGAAGATCAGCTCTCCAGGCTTCACCGACCTGCCCGACCCGCTGCCCGGCTTCGCGTTCCGCGACAACTCCTTCCCGATGCTCGCCATGGTGGGCGGCCAGCCATGGGTGACCTGGACGTCGGCGGACACGGGCGTCGGCCAGGCCTACGTCTGGAAGGGCTCCGGCCAGGCGACGGTGGTCTCCAGCAGCGCAGGTGACCAGTTCTTCCCGGCCATCGCGGCCGACGGCACTGGCGGCGCCTACGTCTCCTACAGTCAGGTCACAGGCACGAGCACTTACGACCAGTTCCTGTGGCACAGCGCAACCGCAACGGCGACGCAGGTCTCAGCGAAATCGTCGGATCCCAGCCAGGACGCGTTCTTCGGCGGCCAGTTCATCGGCGACTACAACGGCATGACCGTCGCCAACGGGGTACCGATGCCGATCTGGACCGACATCAGCCAGCCTGATCCCAACTACAACGGCTGGGAGATGGACAGCATGACTGTGCCGGGTTCCACTTCGGGCGGTGGTGGCAGCACGGCCACCGTGCCTGGCGCTCCGACCAACTTGTCGGCGACGCCCGGTGACAGCCAGGCCACCCTCAACTGGACGGCACCATCGAACGACGGTGGCTCGGCGATCACCAGCTACAACATCTATCGCGGCACATCCTCTGGCAGCGAGGTCGAGGTGCAGACCGGTGTCAGTGGGACGTCCTACGTCGACTCCGGCCTCACGAACGACGTGACCTACTACTACGAAGTGACCGCGGTGAACGGCGTCGGTGAAGGCCCACCGTCGAACGAAGCCTCGGCGACGCCAACCGGATCCGGGGCGACCGTGCCTGACGCTCCGGCCCTGACCGCGGTGCCGGCCAAGGGCAAGGGTATTCAGCTGAGTTGGACGACGCCAAACGACGGCGGCTCGCCGATCACCGGCTACTACGTATATCGCAGCACCGATGGCTCCAGCTTCACGCTGTATGCGGAGCCGGGGAACGTGACCAGCTACAAGGACACCCACACCAGCCGCGGCCAGATTTACTACTACAAGGTGAGGGCCGTGAACGCTGTCGGTGACAGCCCTTACTCGAACGCCGCTTCGGCAAGCGCCTCATAGTTCGCGTCAGTCGCGGGGACAGGCGGGTCGGCCGTCGGCTGGCCCGGCTCGCCCACCCAGTTGGGGTTACCAGCACTCTATCGGCCGGGCCTCGGTTCCGATGTGTTCGGCGCGCTCGGCAGGGCGAAGAGCGCTTGGTAGGCGAGGGTCGGCCGTTCGCTCGAGCCTGGCACCCGGCAGCTGAGCACCGGGATGGGCGCTCGCGAGATCACAGGGATGTGGCTTGAACCGAGCACGACCTCCATGGACAGCGGCAGCTTCGGTTGAGCGGAACACCAGCTCGTGAAGCCCAGGCTGGCGACCGCGGCCTGCCCGGCCGGGAGCGCGATGGTGCTATTCGCGCCTGGCTCCTGCGCCGCGGTGACGAGCGCTCCGCTCCCGTCGCGCAGGTCGACGACCGGGGCCACGGGCAGCTGGCAGTCGAAGCCCTGCGCGCGCTGACCGAGGTTGACGATCACGAGGGACGCGATCGCGCTGCCGCCCCCGAGGTCCCAGGCTCCGCTGAAGGCGAGCAGCTGATCGGCTGCGCACGCCCCGCCACCGGGGTTGGAGCCCTTGGCGATCGTGAACCGACCCGGGACGATGACGGTGGACGGCGCTGCGGCGTCGTCGCAGCGGGCATGCACGTCCGGCCCGTTCGGGCCGTGCACCGGACCGGCGAACGTGCCCGCTCCCCCGGGCAGCGTCAACCTCCCGGTCAGCGCGCCGCTCGGCCCCGCGCCGCACCAGTTCTGCCACACGAAGTCGACCATCGCCACCTGCCCGGGCGTCAAGGCGAGCGTCGTCGACGCGGAAACTGACTTGGCTGCTTCTCCGCGCGCGATGATCTTCCCGGACGAGTCGAGGAGATCGACCGATGGCGTCCCGCCGATGGAGCATGCGTTGGTGGAGACGTTCACCAGGAGGGCTCCTCCAACCAGCGTGCCGGTGGCCCCGCCCCACCCCTGCGCGGCAAAGCCAAGGTCCTTCGGAGCGCACGGCCCGTAGCCAGTCAGACCAGGTGTTGGCGAAGGCATGACCGATGGCGTGGCGGTCGACGCGGGGGGCCAGGTCGCGGCGACGTACCAGCTGAGCACGGTGGTGTCCCGGCTGCCGATGACGATCAGCCCGTCTCCCACCACGAAGACGCCATCCATCTGTGCCTTGCTCGACGACCCTCCTCCGCTGGCCCCCGCCGGCATGTCGGCCGCGTCGCCGACCAGGGTCAGCTGCTGCCACGATGCTCCGTCCGTGGATACCCATGCAGCGAGGGTGTCCTCGTTCCCAGCGCCATACGGCGATACCGGACCGAGCTTCACGATGTGCTGCCCGTCGCTGGCGGTCTGGGTCGCATACGGGACCGACCCCGCCATGGCGCCGATGAGGTGGAATACCTTGCCATCGGTCGAGGTCCAGACCAGGCCCGACTTCGATGCATCCGGATTATCGGTGCCCAGTGCCAGCAGACCGTCCGAGCCCACGTCGATCGGCCCCAGCTGGGCGCCGGGGTTCGCGACCGCACCCTCGACCGTGGACGCGTGCCAGGTGACACCATCGGTCGACCACCAGGCCGCGGGCAGGCCATACCCGAACTGCTGCGCCACCCCAGCAGGCGCCGGCTGGTTCTCCCGGCCGATGACGACGAATCCGTCCGCGGTCACCGCACCGCCGGAGAACGTGGCCTGCTCAAGAGCCGCCGGAAGCTTCACACGCTGCCAGCTCGCGCCATCGGGCGAGAACCACAGTGCGGGCGTGGCAGCGGTGGTCTCGCCTTCGATCAGGGCACCGCGGGGGCCGGCCTGCACCCCTACGAGATAGTCGGCGCCGAAGAGGCTGGGATCGACGCGGGTCCAGGTTCGCGCGTCCGTGGAGGTCCACACCGGTGGCGCCTCGGCCGGGGTACAGGTCGCACCCTCGCCCTGCGGACAGCCGGCGGGCAGCTGCAGGTTGCCGATGGCGATGAGGTGATCACGGGTCGCGGCCAGCCTGATCGGTATGTCCAGGAAGGTCACCCCCGAGTCAACCCGCGTCCAGTGCACTCCATCGGGCGAAGTGAAGACACCGCCTCGCATCGCTGTGCTGCTCGACAGCTGGCCGACGGCCACGTACTCGCCGTGCCAGGCGACGACATCCATCGGGAAGAAGTCGTCCGGGATGACGCCTGGGGCCGACCAGCGCAGGCTCGCCGCGGAAGCGGCGGTCGGCGACTGTGTGGCGACCACCGACGACGTCGAGGGAGACGGGCTGGGTGACGACGCCGGAGTCGAGGGACCCAGCAGGCTGTAGCCCGCATACGCGGCCGCCACTGCCAGAACCGCCACCGCGGCACCCGCCGCCAGGCGCCACTCCGCCGGGAAGCGGGACGGGCGGCGAGCCGGCTGCTCGGTGACCTCGAGCACGTGGTCGCGGAGCCGATCCGGCGCGTCACGGCGGACGGCGCGGCGCACGACGGCGCGCAGCTCGTCGTCGAACCGGTCGCGGCTCACGGCTGCTTCCTCTCGGGCGGCCGCAGCGCCGCGTCGTAGGTGGCTCGCAAGGCCTGCAGCGCGTAGTGGAGGCGAGAGCGCACGGTTCCGGATCGGGTGTGGGTCCGCTCGGCGATCTCGGCCACCAG
>CAYVLM010000127.1:0-6313 GCA_964452225.1 uncultured Steroidobacteraceae bacterium
CGGCATCGTCACCGGCTCCGCAGCCGCCTGGGCAGCCTGCGCGGTGCTGATGTCGCCCTGGCTGACCATGTCGGCCAGCACATCGCGGCGCCGATCCGCCGCCGCATCCGGGTGCAGCAGGGGGTCATAGACGGCGGGTGCCTGCGGCAGCCCGGCCAGCAGCGCTGCCTCCCCGAGATCGAGCGAGCCGAGCGGCCGGTGGAAGTCGGCGCACGCCGCGTTCGCCATCCCCCAGCGGCCAAAGCCCGTCGGCACGATGCTCAGGTAGTCAGCCAGGATCTGCCCTTTCGAATACTGGAGCGAGAGCTTGAGGGCCAGCGCCAGGTCGGCGAGCTTGTTGATTCCCGCGTCCGAGCCGTCCAGGTAGACCTCCTTGGCCAGCTGCTGCGTGATGGTGGATCCGCCCTGGCAGGCGCACAGGTGGCTGATGTCGTACAGGGCGGCGCGCGCCAGGCCGATGACGTCAACGCCGTGGTTCTGGTAGAAGCGCTCGTCTTCGGTGGCGGTGATGGCCTGGGCGAGCAGCGGCGGCACCGCATCCGGCGCGAGCAGCGTGGTCCCCTCGCCTGCCGCCATGGCGCGAAGGCGGACCTGGAGATCGTTGCCAGAGGGTGTCGCGAACCACATCACGGCGGCGATGACGAGCAACACGCCGGCCATCGCGAGCAGGACCAGCCCGGCACCGCGCAGCACCCGGCGCCACCGGGAACGATGCGGCGCGAGTGACGACTCGGCGCCCACCGGCTGGTTCACTGTCAAGCTGCGGCTCCTACTGCTGCCCCCGGGGCAAACGTTGACGGAGGGCGGTCAGGCCAGCCTGGCTCCGGCGTTTGTCGACTCAGCCCGCCCGATCCGCGTCGATCCAGCCCACGTACCGGTCCGTCACCCGGAATCCCATCCGCTCGTAGATCGGGAACCCCATGGAGCTGGCCTGCAGGATCGCAACGTCGCACCCGGCCGCCACCCCATCGGCCACCACCCTGGCCGTGATCGCCTGGCCGAATCCATGACCCCGCGCACGTTCGAGGGTGGCGATGTTGTAGACGCCGATGGTGTGGCCCGTGCGCAGGCCGAGCCCGATGGAGACCGGATCGCCGCCGTGGTAACCCACGTACACCGCCCATCCGTCTCGCCTCGCAAGGTCCACGCACATGACACCGAGAGCGACGGCAGGGTTGGTGCCAAAGCCATCGGTGAGGGTCTGAGCATGCTGCGCGACGCCCGCCTCGTCGGTCACCTGGCGTATCTCGAATCCGGGTTCCGTCCGGGTCCGGAGGCTCTCCGGACCGATCGGGTGCCAGGCCATGCCCGGCATCGCCCCCTCCAGCCCCGTCGATACCAGGCCCGCCGCCCGGGCGACCGCCATGAACCGGTCGTCCGTTCCGTCACGCAGGTGCACTACGAACGGATCGCCACGCTCCCGCGCACGGGAGACGCCGCGCAGGATCGCCTCCCCGGAGGCATCGGCCTCCTCGACCAGGACCTGGTTGAACAGCCGCATCGGCACGCCGCTCAGCACGGTCACGATCCCGTGGTCCCGGGCAACGAGCGCATTGTCACCGCAGGCGATCGCCCCTTCCAGGTAGGCGATCCAGTTCTCGTGCTGCAGCGCACCCAAGTCGCCGTCGTCCATGCCTCCCATCGTACGCGTTTCCTCCACTGCCCCCAGGCAACGGGGCTCTTTGGGGCCGGCGAGACTTCCGGCCAAATCAGGCTCCCCACAATGCAACCCCGGCCGTAGACTGACGCCCGAGCGGCGCGTCTCAAGGCTCGCGCCCACGCCTGCACAGGAGGGATCCACGTGACGAGCTCCACCCCGCCTCCGGACCGACCAGGCGATCCCTCGCCGGACAGCTCCGCCCAGCCGGAGCCGGCTCCCGGCGGCGCAACGCCCGGCGTGCCGGCAAGCGAGCCCCCGCCGTCCTTCACTCCGCCCCCGGCCCAGCAGCAGGGCTATCCAACACAGCCGCCGCAGTACCCGCAGGCCTCACCACAGGGCTATCCAACACAACCGCCCCCGGCCCAGCAGCAGGGCTATCCAACACAGCCGCCGCAGTACCCGCCCCCGCAGTACGGCGGGCCTCAGTACGGGTATCCGCCCGCTGTGCCGATGTCGCGACCCGGCCTCGCGACCGGGGCCGCCGTCACGATGATCATCCTGGGCGCGCTGGTGGTGCTCTTCGGGCTCATCCTCCTGATCGGTGGCGCGTTCATCGGGGGCGCCGGGAATGCGATCAACACGCAGGCGCCCGGCTTCGGCAACATCGCCGGGGCGGTGGCTGGCGTCGTCATCGTCATCGCCCTGATCGTCCTGGCGCTTGGCATCCTCGACATCGTCGCCGGCTCCTACGTGCTCGGCGCGCGACCCTGGGCGCGCGTCACCGGCATCGTGGTCGCCGCGATCCTGGGCGTCTTCGGGCTGCTGGGACTGTTCGGTGGCAACGGCGGCGGAAACGTCCTCTTCAGCCTGATCCTGCTGCTCGCCAACGCCTTCATCATCTGGGCGCTCGCCACGACCGGCACCTGGTTCGCCCCGAGGCCCCGCTAAGCAGGACGCGGGCGCAGCCCGATGCGGCGACGGGCCGGAGCCGGGCCCGTCGCCCCTCACCCGGCTCCAGCGAGGCGCGTCTCCAGGCAGCGCGAGAATTCGCCGAGCAGACGCCCGCCGATGGCGGTCACGATACCCTGACGGCCGAACTGGGCGACCGGTCCCGAGAGCGTGGTATCGGCCACGATCTCGAGATCACTGGACTCGGCGTCACCGGTGAGTTTGAGCACCACGCCGGCGTTCGCCTGTCCGAGCCCCCGCCGGTCGCGCGCGGTCATGCGCAGCCGCATGCGGCGCTCGGCCGCATCGGTCTCCTCGACGATCACCTCGCCGACCAGGGTCAGGCCCAGCGGCCCCACCTTCACGCGTATCTCCCCCGCAAACCGGTCGTCGGCCAGTCGTTCGGTGAGCGTGGCGCCGGGGATGCAGGGCACGATTCCCTCAACGTCGCTGATGCTCGCCCACACGTGATCGATGGGTGCCGCGACGTGGGCGCTGTTCCGGATCTCCATCGGGCTCCTTGGCTGACCGCGTGGTCCCGCGCCAGCGAGGATAGTGGAAGGAGACCGTGACCATGCACGCAAAGCGGTCGGGAGCGGCATGCGACGTGGCATGATGGGGCTCCTCGAGATGCATGCCATGACGCAGGCGCCGGCACCTCCAGCCGCCACGCCACATGCCGCCCTCGCCCGCCCTGCAGGGGGCCGCACGGCATGAAGCCGGCACGCTTCGACTACGCCGCGCCGGCGAGCCTCGACGAGGTGCTCGCCGTGCTGCGCGACCACGCGGAGGAGGCCAAGCTGCTTGCCGGCGGACAGAGCCTGGTGCCGCTGATGAACCTGCGCCTGGCGCAGCCATCGATCCTCGTCGACCTCAACCGGGTGGCGGGTCTGTCCTACATCCGGGCGGAGGGGGACGGTCGCCTCGCCATCGGCGCCATGACTCGTCATCACGAGGTCGCCACCTCCCACCTCGTGCGTCAGCACTGCCCGATGCTGGCGACCGCAGCAGCGCGAATCGGCTACCCGGCGATCCGGCACCGAGGAACGCTGGGGGGCAGCCTGGCGCACGCCGACCCCGTCGCCGAGATGCCCTGTGTCGCGCTCACCCTTGACGCGGAGCTGATGGTCGTCGGTCCGGCCGGCGAGCGCGTCGTCCCCGCGGCCGACTTCTTCGAGACCTACTTCACCACCAGCCTGGCACCGGACGAGCTCATCCGGGAGATCCGCTACCCCGCCATCGGCGCCGGGGAGGGCTGGGGCTTCCACGAATCGGTGCGCAAGGCCGGAGACTTCGCGACCGTCGCCGTGGCGGCCGACGTCCGGGTGGCGGACGGAGCCATCGCCGGGGTGGCGGTCGGCCTCGCCGGCGTCTCGGATCGCCCGGTGCGGGCTGTCGAAGCCGAGCGTGCGCTCACCGGCCAGCCGACGAGCGTGAATCTCGACGACGCGGCCGCGCTGGCGGCCGGGGTGGTCGATGCGGCGTCCGACATCCACGCCAGCGACACGTTCCGTCGTCACCTCGCCCGGGTGCTTGTACGGCGAGCGCTGGACGACGCACTGGCATTGGCCGGAGGCGGCTCATGAGCCTGGGAGCACCCCGGAACGAGGTCACGATCCGCTTCGTGCTCAACGGCGAGACGCGCGAAGCGCGTGTCGAGCCGCGGACCCTCCTCTCCGACTTCATCCGCCACGACCTGGGGATGACTGGCACCCACGTCGGCTGCGAGCACGGCGTGTGTGGTGCATGCACCGTGGTCCTCGACGGGCAGACGGTTCGGTCGTGCCTCCTGTTCGCGGCGCAGGTGGACGGCTCGTCGATCGAGACGATCGAAGGGCTCGGCGCGACCCGCTCGGAGATGGATCCGGTGCAGCGCGCCTTCTGGGCGCACCACGGCCTGCAGTGCGGCTTCTGCACGCCCGCCATGGTCCTGGCCGCGAGGGAGCTCCTGGCCGCCAACCCGGACCCGACTGACCAGGAGATCCGCGAGGCGATCGCCGGGAACATCTGCCGCTGCACCGGTTACGTGTACATCGTCGAGGCGATCCGGGCCGCGGCGCAGGAGCTCGCCGTCGGCGACGGCCCGATGGCGCAGGAGACACCGACCCATGGCTGAGACCACGGCCTCGACCGGCCGGACGCCCCTGACGGGGGCCCGGATCCGGCGCAGGGAGGACCCGCGATTCCTCCTCGGCCAGGCGCACTACGTCGACGACATTGCGCTGCCGGGCATGCTCGAGGTCGCCTTCGTGCGCAGCCCCCTGGCCCACGCCGAGATCGGCTCTGTCGACGTCACCGCGGCCCGCAGCGCGCCGGGCGTCCATGCGGTGATCACCGGCGACGAGATCGCCCGGGTGGCCGGGCCGATCCGCTGCGACTCCACGTACCCCTCGTGGCAGGGCACCGAGTTCCCGGCGCTGGCCAGGGAGCGCGTGCTCTTCGCTGGCGAGGCGGTGGCGGCGGTGCTGGCCGACAGCCGCTACCTCGCCGAGGACGCGGCCGCACTGGTCGACGTGGACTACCTGCCGCTGCAGGTGGTCGCCTCGGTGGCCGATGCCATCGCCCCGGACGCCCCGCGTCTCCACGACGGGTGGGAGGACAACTTCTTCGTCAAGCGCCACTACGTCGCCGGCGACCCTGACCGGGTTCTCGCGGAGGCGGAGGCAACCCTCGAGATCGACCTCAGAACACACCGCCAGACCGGTATCCCCATGGAGAACCGCGGCTGCGTGGCGCAGTACGACCGCGCCGGAGAGACGCTCACCCTGTGGACGTCGACCCAGATCCCGCACCTGGTGCGCACCGGCCTGGCGGACAGCCTGGGGATGGCCGAGAACCGGATCCGGGTCATCGCCCCCGACGTGGGCGGCGGCTTCGGCATCAAAGGCAACCTCTTCCCGGAGGAGATCGCGGTCTGCGTGCTCGCCATGCAGAGCGGGCGCCCGGTGAAGTGGATCGAGGATCGCCGCGAGCACCTCCTGGCGAGCATCCACGCCCGCGAGCACCACCACACGGCAACGGTTGCCCACGACCGCGAAGGGCACCTGCTCGCGCTGAAGATCCTCATGTACGTCGACTGCGGCGCCTACTCGGTCTACCCGTGGACGGCGACCATGGACACCGGCATGGCGCTCGGCATCCTGCCGGGGCCCTACCGCCTCGAGCACTATCAATGCGACGGGTTCAGCGTGACGACAAACAAGTGCCCGCTGGGGCCGTACCGGGGTGTCTCCCGACCGGCCGCCTGCTTCACCATCGAGCGGGTGATGGATGCCATCGCCGAGGCGGTGGGAATCGACCCCGTCGAGGTGCGGCGCCGGAACCTGGTCCGTCCCGACGAGTTCCCGTACACGTCGGCCACGCAGCTCGTCTACGACAGCGGCAGCTTCCTCGAGTCCATGGACCGGCTGGTGGAAGTGAGCGGCTACTCCGAGCTGCGCGCGCAGCAGGAGGCGGCGCGCCGCGAAGGGCGCTACCTGGGGATCGGCGTCGGCTGCTACACGGAGCAGACCGCGCACACCACCAACGAGTTCATCAAGCGCGGCGTTCCGATCATCTTCGGCTACGAGGCGACGCTCATCCGCATGGACCCGTCCGGCAAGGTGACGGTCCACGCCTCCACCCACTCCCACGGGCAGGGCCACGAGACGACCATTGCCCAGGTCGTGGCCGACGAGCTGCAGATCCCGCTGGAGGACGTGCGGGTCGTCTTCGGCGACACCTCGACCACACCGTACGGGATGGGCACCTTCGCCAGCCGCAGCG
>CAYVLM010000128.1:0-6297 GCA_964452225.1 uncultured Steroidobacteraceae bacterium
TCGGAGGCTCGGGTTCGGTGCCGTCGCCGAACTGCCGCAGCAGCTCGGAAAGGCTGATCCAGACCACACCGACCGCCAGCGACCCGTGCCCGTGGAGCATCCGGTCTCGTCCCTCCGGCGCCCATCGGGCCAGGGTGCTGCGCAGGTACCAGTCCTCGAGCCGGTGCCAGGCGCTGCGCGTGCGGGGATGCAGCTCCCAGCCGAGCCGCACGGCGTACGGGGCCAGGATGCTGGCTCCGTGGTAGGCGACGGGGCGGTCCTCGGGCGGCGTCGTGCGCAGGCGCGCAGCGAGCACCGCCAGGTCCCTGCGGGCCTGCTCGATGGCCCGCAGCTGCCACCCCTCGCCGGCCAGGTCGCGCAGCCGGCGGTTGTCGAAGTGGATGATGTCGGCCCGATCGCCGGCGCGGACCAGTGTGCCGTCGGCCAGCGTCACCGGGGCTCCGCGGTGCCGGTGCCGCTCCACGCCAAGCAGCGCGCCGGGCTCGATGGGGGTGATGCGGCGAACGGCACGGTCGATCCGCTCCGCCAGGGCCAGGATCGGGTTGAGCAGGCGCGGCGCAACCGGCCCCCGGCCGCCGCCGTCCGTCTGTGCACCGTGCACTCCACCATCGTGACGCAACCAAACGGTCGCGCGATGCGTCTTACTGCCAGGGCCAAATGGCCCTTGTGGAGCATCTCTCGCCTGCAGACGATCGATGGATCGGCGCAGGGGAAGGGGGGTTTGTTGATGGTCATTCGGTTGAGCGTCGCAGCCGGTGCCGCGGGGGCGATCCTCGCCGGGCTGGCGACATCGGTCTCGTCCTTGCTGTCGTCGCTCGCGCACCCCATCTCGGCCGCCTCCGCAGGGCGCATCGACGCCGTCTTCGTCACGCTCCCCTTCCTGGTCATCGGGATCCTTGGCGCGCTCACCTGGAGTGACGCGATCCCGGCCCGCTGGCACCTGCCGCTGATCGCCGCCTGGGGCGCTCTGCTGGCAGGCCTTTGCCTGGCGGGTCCCCTTGCCGGACCCTACGGTGCCATGTTCGAGCACGCCACCGGCGGGTCGGCTGACGCCTGGCGCGGGACGTGGACCCAGGTTGTGCTCTGGCCGGGGGCCCGCTTCGAAGCCCTGACGCTGGGTCTGCTGCGCCTGCCGCTCGCGGCCTGCGGCCTCCTGGCGGGAGGCCTCGCTGCGGGGGCCATGCTGGAGTCGATCGCGGTGGAGTGGCTCGGCTCAATCCGCGCCGCGCAGCCGGGCCTCCCGTGGCGCATGCACTTCCGGCATCACCCGTTCCGCGGCCTGACCCCCCTGGCGGCCGAGGCGGCCAACGCCGTGGCGCCGACGGTCAGCTCCGGGCCCAGAGCGGACGACCGTCCTCCGGAACCGCGAGGTCGGCGTAGCTCACGTCCGCGGCCCGCTCCCACGCCTCGCGGTCAACGCGGACGGCGTGCTCGTGGGTCCCGGCCGGGAAGCTGATCTCCGGATCGCTGCGAACGCCGTAATCGGCGTAGATCGGCACACCCCACAGGTCAATCGGCGGGATGGCTCCAACGTCGCACGTGGGTGCGAGCGCGGCGAGCTCGTCTTCGCGCAGGAGCCGCAGGTGCGGGACGCTCAGGACGCGCCGCGCGCGGGAGAGGTCAAGGTGGTCGGTCGCGTCCAGGACGATCAGGAAGCGGCGGCCGTCCTCGGCCACCACCCCGAGCGTCTTGGCGAACGTCCTCGGGTTGACCCCCTCCGCTCGCGCAGTTGCCCGCGCGGTGTAGGTGGTGGGATGCTCGTGGAGCTCGTGGTCGACCTGATGGTCGCGCAGCCAGTCGATGAGCTCCGGGAGCGGCGTGCTGGTGTGAGTCGTTGCGCTCATCAGTCCATCTCCTCGTCCGAGCGGCCGAGCGCCCTTGGCGCGCGTCCTGGCCGTTCGGCATCGCCCACGGCACAGGCTGACGGAGCGCAGGGCGCCGCGGAAGGGCCGATGGCACCGAACTGCGGGGTACCACGATCCCCTTCGCCACGTCGCGCCCGGACCGTCCGATCCGAACGGTCCGCGCCCGCTGGACTTGTCACCTGCCGCCCTGGCGCGCGCTAGGCGACTCCAGCACCCCGGGCGCGTGCGCCGCCGACCAGGCTCACGCTCAGCGGAGCGCGAAACAGGCAGCCGAGCCCGGCACCGACACGTCTAACGCGCCTCACCGCAGCAGATGACAGGTCGGGGGTCGGCGGCGGGCTATGGCCTCGACGCAGGATCCGCCGGCCCCGTTGCCAGGGTGCGACCGCGGTACGGCACGCCCTGCCTGGGCTCCGCCATCCACGGAGCGACCAGCTCGCGCCAGCGCAGGTAGTGATCGGTCTCCTTGTGGACGCGCGCCGCGGCCTCGTCGACATAGGCCTCGTACAGGATGAAGCGGGTCGCGTCATCGGCGTCCTGGAGGACATCGAAGCGCAGGTTCCCCGGCTCGCGCGCCGAGGCGGTCGCATTCTCCGCCGCGGCCTGGGCGAAGGCATCAACGTGCTCAGGCGTGACGTGGACGTGGACGAGGGTGACGTGCATGGGCGACAGCCTACGCCGAGGCGGGCAACCGGGCTCGGCCCGCATCGGCTCCCGGACCGCTCCGTCACTCCTCTACGATCGCCTGGTGAGACCGATGCCGGTCCCTGACCAGGTCTCGGCGCTGCGCCGGGTGCTCGTCCGCGCTCCGCAGGCCGATGCCCTCGACGCCTGGCGCGCGTACGGATGGCACGGCCGGCCCGACGCACAGCGCGCCGCCGCCGAGCACGAGGCCTTCCGCGCGCTCCTGGCCGGCGCCGGCGCAGAGGTCGTGCAGGCCGCCCATCGAGTCCCGGGCGACCCGGATGGCGACCCGGATGCCATCTATGTCTACGACCCGGTGCTCACGACCCCGTTCGGCGCCGTTGCCCTGCGGCCCGGCAAGCCCGGGCGGCGCGGCGAGGTGGATCCGATGGTCCACGACCTCGAGGAGCTTGGCTACCCCCTCATCGGGCGGCTCACCGATCCCGCCTGCGCAGAGGGTGGGGACTGCTGCTGGCTCGATGCCTCGACGCTCCTGGTCGGGCGCGGTTACCGGACCAACGACGCCGGCGAGGCCGCGCTGCGTGGGATGTTGGAACCGCGGGGTGTCGAGGTGCTCGCCTTCGACCTGCCGCACCTTGGCGGCCCGGAGCGCTGCCTGCACCTGCTCTCCCTCTTCTCGCCGCTGGCACCGGACCTGGCGGTCGGCCACCGGCCCCTGATGCCGGTCCGCCTGCTCGAGCTGCTCGAGCGGCGCGGCGTCTCCCTGGTGGAGGTGCCGGCGGAGGAGCTGGCGACCATGGGGCCCAACGTCCTGGCGCTCGCCCCGCGGCTGGTGCTGGCGCTCGAGGGGAACCCGGTCACCCACCGGCGCCTCGAGGAGGCCGGGGTGAAGGTGCGCACCTACCGCGGGGACGAGATCTCGCGGCGGGGCGACGGCGGACCGACCTGCCTCACGCTGCCCCTGGAGCGCGGGTAGACCCTGCGTTCAGGCGGCGCTGCCGACCCGGCCGTCGGGGTCCTTGACCAGCGCGCCGCGCTGGAGGACGAGCCGCACGTTGTCCGGGTCGGCGAACAGCTTGACGTCATCGAGCGGCTCGCCGCGGACCAGGATCAGGTCCGCGTCCTTGCCGACCTCCACCGTCCCGATCCGGTCGGCGAGGTTGAAGAGCTCGGCGTTGGTGCGGGTCGCGCTCATGATCGCGCGGTGGGCGCCGAGGATCGGCGCCTTGAGCACGATCTCCTCGCCCCGGCGTCCCTGCCAGGGGCCGACCACGTCGGAGCCCGAGCCGATGGCGACGCCCGCGGCGTCCGCGACCCGGATCGACTCGAAGCAGCGATCGGCGACGGTGCGAATGGCGGCGGCCTTCTCCGGCGTCAGCCCGAACCGGTCCGGATCGTCGCGGATCATGACCACCGTCTGCAGGGTGGGGACCATGAAGACGCCGTGCTCCGCCATGCGGGCCGCCGTCTCGGGCTCGAGGAGCGACCCGTGCTCGATGGAGCGCACCCCTGCCTCGACCGCCACGTCGATCGCCGGCGAGGTGTGGCAATGGGCCAGCACGTAGGTGTGCCAGCCGCGGGCGACCTCGACGGCCGCCTCGATCTCCTCCCGGCTGAACTGGACCGAGTCGAACGGGTCGGTGGGCGAGATGACCCCGCCGGAGGCGAAGATCTTGATCTGGGTCGCGCCCCGGCGCAGCTGCTCGCGGGCCGCCTTGCGGACGGCATCGGCGCCGTCGACCACCTCGGCCCGCGCGACAAGCCCCGGGATGGAGGGTCCGTTGGCGTGGACCGCCTGGTGGGCGAGGCGGTGGTCGCCGTGGCCGCCGGTCTGGGACAGGTAGGAGCCCGAGGGCAGGATCCGTGGTCCGCGGATCAGCCCCGCCTGAACCGCTTTCGCCCAGGCCGGCTCCAGCCCGCCGGCGTCGCGGACCGTGGTGAACCCCTCCTCGAGCGCCCGCTCGATGAAGGTGGCCACCGTGAGGACGTGGTGGATGTACGAGTCCTCGCCGTGGTCTCCGTGGGGACCGATGAGCGCGAAGTGCACGTGCGCGTCGGTCAGGCCGGGCATCAGCGTGCAGCCGGTCCCGTCCACGCTGCGCATCCGCCCATGGGGGCGGCTCCCGGACCGCTCGATGGCCGCGATCGCTCCGTGTCGAACCACCACGTCGTGACGGCCGGACGGCTCGCGCCCGGTGCAGTCGAGGACCGAGACGTCGCGGAGGACGAGATCAGGTGCTTCCGGCATGTCTCGCGGATGATAAGCCCTGGCCGGGCGGCCGCCCGTCTCGGGTCAGGCGCGGACCTCCTGGCGTAGGAACCCCACGTAGGCTCCCGCGAAGCTGACCACCATGAGGGCCACCATCACGACCATCTGCGGCCAGGCCACGAGCAGGCTCTGCTCCAGGGAGAGGAGCGTTGGCGCCTGCTGGGCCAGCTGGAGCAGCTGCGCGGTGCCCGAGACGCCCAGCGCGGTCACCCCGGGGTCGAGGACCACCAGCGTCGCCTGCTGGTAGAGCGAGCTCGGCGAGAGCGAGCTGAGGAGCTGCACCGCCTGGGCGTTGGCCACCGACTGGTCGATGGTGGGGCTCGCGGGGAGCGGGGCGATCAGGTTGGCGACCAGGTTCGCGAACAGGCTGCCGAAAAGGGTGAGCGCCAGCCAGACCCCGAGGGCCACCATGGCCGAGGTGGCGGCACGGCCGAAGACGACCGAGCAGAGGGTGGCGAAGGCGAGCCACAGGCCGATGTAGACGATCGTGAGCACCAGCCAGACGAGGAGCCGCTCGACCTCGCCGAAGGTCGGGACGATGCCCAGGCGGAGGAGGCCGATACCGGCCACCAGCGCGGTCATGGCCACCACGATGGTCCCGATGACGGTGAGGCCGGCGACGAACTTGCCGTTGATCACGTCATCGCGGTAGATCGGCTGGGCCAGGAGCCTCGGCAGGGTCCCCTGTGCGCGCTCGCCGTTCACCGCGTCGAACCCGAACGCGATCCCGAGCAGCGGGGAGAGGAAGCCGACCAGCGAGTAGAACGCGGGCAGCGGGCTGTGGCCAACGGTGAAGAGCGCGAGGAAGACGGCGGGAGCGCCGGAGGCCTGGGTGCCGACGTTGCGGATGTCCCCCGACGCGAAGTACACCGGCACCGCGGCGGCGAGCCCCAGGATGACGATGAGGACCACGAAGCGGGCGCTCGTGACCGAGTCGGCGATCTCCTTGCCGGCAACGATCCGCCAGCCGCCGGGACGACCGGCGAGGGAGGCGGGGCGCTGGGCCGGGGCGGCCTCAGCTCGCGTGGCCATCGTCCGCCTTTCTGCCCGGCTTGGCCCGGGACGCGACGAGCTTCCGATAGGTCTCGTCGAGCGACATGCTTCGATCGCCGGCGCGCGAGGCGAGCTCACGGACCGTGCCCACCTCCACGAGACGCCCTCCGAGGAACAGGCCCACCCGGCTGCAGATGCCCTCGACCTGGGCGAGCAGGTGCGTGGACAGCAGGACGCCGATGCCGCGGTCGTGGACGAGTCCGGTGATGAGCTCCAGGATCTCCGCGACGCCGGCCGGGTCGATCGCCATGGTGGGCTCGTCGAGGATGAGGAGCGACGGCTCCTTGACCAGCGCATCGGCGATGCCGAGCCGCTGGAGCATGCCGCGCGAGAAGGTGCCGGCTCGCTTGTGGGCGGCGTCGGCCAGCCCGACCTGGTCGAGCAGGCCGTCGATCACGCGGTCCGCCTCCAGTCCGCCGATGCCGTTCAGACGCGCCGTGTAGCGCAGGTTCTCGCGGGCGCTCA
>CAYVLM010000129.1:0-6246 GCA_964452225.1 uncultured Steroidobacteraceae bacterium
TCAGAGCCCGGTGCCCCTGGCCGATGCGATCGGCCGCGGCCTGCACCGTGCCGGCGATGCCATCGACGCCGGCCAGGCCGCCGTCGGGCGGGGCCTCGTGATCGGCATGAGCTGGATCCTGGCCTTCGTGCCGCGGCGTCGGCCGCAGCTGCGGACGGTGGCCCGAACGGAGATCCGCGAAGAGAGCCGGCGCCGCCGGCTCGGTCTGCTCGGCATCGTGGTCGTGGCGGGAATGCTCGCGGCCGGCTCCACCGTCGCCAGCCTGCCGGGGGTCCGGCCGACCGACGCCATCCCTCGCGCCGCGCTGGCTCGCGCCGCCATCGGGCAGGCGCAGCAGCTGGTCGATCAGGTTGCGCAGGAGATCGACGGGCAGGACCTGGTCGTCCGCAACCCGGACCGCGCCAAGGGCTATCTCAACGACGCGTACGCCGCGCTGCAGCAGGCGCTTGCGGCAGGCATCCCGGCCTCCGAGCTCGCCGGCCTGGAGGGGCGCGTCGACGGCGGGCTCGACGCCCTCTACGACGTGACCCGCGTGAGCGACATCGCGACCGTGGCGGACCTGGCGCGCACCTTCGCCGACGTCACCCCGCTGCGCATGGTCGGCGCCACCGACGGATCGCTGTGGATCGCCGAGACCGGGCGCGGCCGGGTGATTCGTGTCGACCCAGCCACCGGGGACGCCACCGTCGTCTACCGGGCGGGCCAGACCTTCGACGGGGTCGCGACCGGCGAGCCATGGCTGATCGCCACGGCGGCGACCGACGTCGTGGTCGTGGATCGGCAGCGCCACGCCTGGAGGATGGACCTTGACCAGCTCACGCCGACGCTCATGACCCTCAAGGGGATCGACGCGGTGAGCGCTGAATCGACCCTGCTGGCGGCGCTGCAGAACCGGCCTCCGCTCCAGATCTTCAACCTCTACCTGGCCGATGTCGGGAACGGGGTCGTCGAGAAGTGGACGCCCCCGGCGGTCCTCCCGGTGAGCTACCCGTCAAAGCCGCAGAGCTTCCTCACCGCCAACCCCGATCTCCCGGTGGCCAGCGCCACCGACATGCTGGTCGATGCCAACCTCTGGCTGCTGCACACCAGCACGGTGACGCGGGTGAACTTCGGGCGTCCGCTGCCCCAGAGCGACTTCTCCCTCGACCCGCCGCCGGACACCGAGGTCCGTCCCACCCTGGACTACGAGCTTCTGCGGGAGGCCACGGTCAACGAGCAGGCGCTCTTCTTCGTCTACGATCACGCCAACGCCAGGATCATCGCCTTCCAGCGTGCCGACGGATCCTTCGTCAAGCAGTGGATGGCGCCCCGCGGCGGCGAGTACGCGACGATGCTCGACAATCTCACGGGCTTCGAGGTTCAGTCGATCGCCGACGGGCCGCCGGTCGCCTACCTGCTCACCGGCGACCGGGTGATCCGCGTCGTCCTCGAGTAGGCCCTAGAATCCGACCCATGGGCGAGGAGCCATTCAACCGGGTCCGGCTGATCGAGATGGTGGTGGAGAGCGTGCGCGTCCACATGCTCTCCAGCCAGCACGTGGTGATCCTCAAGGAGACGGAGCGCGACCGCTACCTTCCCATCTGGATCGGCCCATCGGAGGCCAACGCCATTGCCATGCGTCTCCAGGGTCTCACCGCCGAGCGGCCGCTCACCCACGACCTGATGGTCAGCGTGATCGCCGCGCTGTCGGCCTCTGTGAGCCGCGTGGTCGTGACCCACGTGACCGACGGAACCTTCCATGCGCGCCTGTACCTCGAGACCGGCGACGGAAGCGAGACGGAGGTCGACTCGCGCACCTCGGACGCGATCGCCGTGGCGGTGCGCACCGGGTCCACGATCTACGTCGACGAGCGGGTGCTCGAGGAGGCCGGCGTGGAGCCGGACCACGGCGAGTCCTCGGACGAGAGCGACGAGAAGCTCGCGGTCTTCCGCGAGTTCGTGAACTCCCTCGACGTCGACCTGGGGCCGGGCGAGGGAGGCGGGCCTCCGGCGGAGGAGCAGGGGGAGAACTAGCCGGCCGGGCCCGGCTCGACGTCAGGCGCGATTCGTCCAAACGGCTCTAGGCGCCCCCGGCGCGCTGGCGCACCCTGCGTGCGAGGAGGTGGGCGATGCTCGAGCTCTTCGGCTGGAATCTCGGGATCGGTGCCTGGGCGGGGCTGCTCCTGGTGCTTGGCGCGCTGGCCTTCGCCATCCTCATGCAGTCCGTTGGCGAGCTGGTGGCCGGCTATGAGTGGAGACTCACGGCGCTCGCCGCGCTCGTCGGCGGCTGGGTCGGCAGCGAGGCGCTTGGCGCCGCGAGCAGCTGGGGCCCGGAATGGGACGGGATGCGGGTCGCACCGGCCATCATCGGCGCGATGGTGCTTGGCGGACTGGTGGAGCTGGTCGCGCGCCTGGCGACCGGCGGATCGTTCGTGCATCATCACCGCGGGATTTGACGCTGGCGAACGGCGAGGGCCTCGGTCGATCGGCCGGGGCCCGTACTGTTCCCGGCCCCGTCAGCTGAAGAGAGGTCCGGTCCCGGATCCGGAAGGCTCGCCCAGCGTCGCCCGCCGGTCGAACCAGAGCGCCAGCCGCAGCCGGGCGATATCCCGGAACGTCCGCAGGATCTTGCGGAAGCTGGCACCGGTGTTGGTGCCGGCCGCTCGCGGGAAATGGTGGACGCCCACCTGCGCCATGCGAACGCCGCGCGCCCGGAGCTTGATGAGCAGCTCCGCGGACAGGAACGGCGACTCGGAGCTCAGACGCAGCCCATCGAAGACCTCGTGCCGAAAGAGCTTCATGGCGCAGTCGATGTCGCGCACCCGAAGGCGGAAGACGATCGACGCGACGAGGTTGTAGGTCTTGGCGATGAAGATCCGGTGGAAGGGGTCCCGGCGCTTGATCCGCCAGCCGATCACCGCGTCGACCGGCGAGCGCCCAGGGTCATCCAGGCGCTTGAGCAGGAGCCGGAGCTCGGTGAGGTCGAACTGCAGATCGCCGTCGCTGAAGGCGATCAGCTCACCACGGGCATTCGCGAAGCCGGCGCGCAGGGCGCCGCCGTAGCCGCGGTTGGGCTGGTGATGGACGCGCACCCGGGTATCGGCAGCGGCGAACGCGTCCGCCAGCTGGCCCGTGCGGTCCGTTGATCCATCGTCGACCACCAGGACCTCGACCGAATCGACCATGGGGCCGACCAGCTCGAGCGCCTGCCGGATCGTCTGCTCCACGTTCTCCTCCTCGTTGTAGGCGGGGAAGAAGAAGGTCAGCCGCGGTCGATCGTGCGGAGCATCTGAAGCGGCGCCATCGGTCACGGGTAGTAGGCCTCGATGCGGAGCAGGGCCGGGTACAGAGAGTAGGTCTGGATCGTTTCCGTTTCGTACGAGGTCATGACGTGCTCCACTTCCCAGTTGGCCGGCACCACGTAGACGGGCCGTGCACCCAGGAAGGCACGGATCGCACCATCGATCGTACCGTAGCCGTCGTCGAGGATGTTTCGCTCGTCGATGATGGTGACGTCCGGTCGCTGGCCGAGCACCCAGCGGTGGTACCAGAGGGGGGTCGAGTAGCTCCACCAGCTGATGATCACCGCGTTCGGGGGGAGGGCACGGTAGACACTGGCGACCCACAGGTCCGCCTCGTGGTTGGTGCTCTGATCCGCGGTGTCGTAGTTGCCGACGAGGGTGGCGAGGGGGAGCAGCAGGCTGACGGTGATGACCCCCGCGCCGACCGCCCGCGCGATCCGTCGCCGGCCGAGCGAGCCGGCGATCCGACGCGACATGTCCGCTGCCGCCCGTGCGCTGTAGGCGGCGGTCATGGCCACGGCCACGCCGATGAGCGGCGCTGTCGCGGCGATCGTGGCGAGGTAGTAGCGGGCGATGTCGCCGTCGTTGAAGTTCATGGAGTAGACGACATCGGCCAGCACCACGAGCCCCAGGAAGACGAATGCGCCGACCTGCCGGACCGCCAGCGTCGCGGCACCGAGCGCAACCACCACCCATCCCGGTCCCACGTACTGGCGCACCAGGATCGGCGCCGCCGACGCCCAGCGGCTGCCGAAGTTCTGGAGGAAGGTGTTGAAGTCGAAGAGGTTGTGGAACTGCTCGGCGAAGATCAGGTACCGCATGCGGGCGAGCGTCGTGGGACGCGCGTAGAAGAGCGGGGGCTCCGGGGGCGTCAAGGCCCGCACCGGGATGTAGAGGTAGGTCGTGAGGCCGAGCACGACCATTCCCACGCAGCCGGCGATGAGCTTCGGACGCCGCCAGATGCGCGGGTCGACGACGAAGAGCCAGATGAAGATCCCGAACGCCAGCAGGCCAACCACCGGATGGTTGCCCAGCGCCACCCCGAAGACCCCGGCCGCGGCCAGCAGCCAGCGGCCCGGCTGGTGCGCGCCACCCCACTCGGCCGCGCGCCAGCAGAGCAGGAGCCAGAGGATCAGGGCAACGAAGAACGCGTTCAGGGCGTGAACATCGGCCGCCACCGCCAGCGCCCACGACTCCGAGGCGAAGGCGAACGTGCCGCCGGCCACGGCCGCCGCGCCGGCGCGGATCCCGGGGTGCCGTTCGTCGATCAGGTGCCCGGTGATGAGGACGACCAGGCCCGCCGCGAGCGCCAGGCAGACGCCCGAGAGAAGGTTCATCCGCCAGGCCACCCCGCCGAGCGGGAGCTGGCTCCACAGCCAGCCGAGGATGGCGTAGGTCGGAAAGCCCGTGGGGTGGAAGATCGACAGTGTGTGGGGGACGGTCTGCGCCTCGCCGATGTCCCAGAAGCCGTCCGCGGGCAGCATCGTCCGCAGGTAGACCGCGAAGGCCACGAGGGTCACCACCGCGGCGGTCCAGGTCAGCGGACCATCGGCGTACGGCACACCGAGGTGAGGGCGCCAGCCTGACCGAGGGGCCCGCTGGTCGGGGGGCGACACGGCTGGGCCCGGGCCGGCGGTTCCGCCGGGTGCCGGATGTATACTCACCGCCACCTTGGCGAGCGAGAGCTAACGGCGTCCGTGTACCGGGCGCCGATGATGACCCGTGACCCCGCCCGGGGGCGGGGCGCGAGGCCGTCCGAGCGCAGCCTGCCCCTCGAGGCGGGTGCTCTCCTGCTCGCGATCATCGTCGCAGGCCTGCTCCTCCGTGCCTTCATCGCCGGTATCTGGCTGCCGCATAGCGGCTTTGGCACCGATGTGGGCGACTTCACCGGCTGGGCGCAGCAGCTTGCGCAGGTCGGTCCCGGAGGGTTCTACCAGCCGGGCGCGTTCCAAGACTACCCTCCAGGCTACCTCTATGTCCTGTGGGCGCTCGGCAGCATCGGCAGGGCGCTGCAGCCGCTGGTCGGCATCGACATCACCGGCGGCCTGATCAAGATCCCCCCGGTCCTTGCCGACGCCGCCAACGCCTGGCTCCTCTTCCTCCTCGCCCGCCGCTTCCTTGGCCGATGGGCCGGCGACCGGACGGGCGAGCGGATCGGCCTCATCGCGGCCGCCGTCTACCTGTTCAACCCCGGCGTGCTCTTCGATGCTTCCGTCTGGGGGCAGGTCGACTCGGTTGGCACCCTTGCCGTTCTGGGCACCATCTACCTCCTGGCCCGCGGATGGACCGAGGCGGCCGCGGTCGGCGCCGTGGTGGCCCTGCTGGTGAAGTTCCAGTTCGGGTTCATGATCCCGATCGTCTTCCTGGTCGGGATGAAGCGCCATGCCTGGGGTCGGTCGTCGGATCCCGACCACGACGGTGCGCAGGACCTGCTCCGCGTGCTGACCTCGCTCGCCGCCGGCCTCGGGACGCTGGTGCTGCTCATCGCCCCGTTCGGGCTCTCCGTGTGGGCCCCGGGAAGCTCGAGCGCAAGCCTCATCGGCAAGTTCGTCGATGCGGCCTCCACGTACCACGGGCTGACGATCAACGCCTTCAACCTGTGGATGAACCCTTGGAGCGGGCTGGCCAACCCGCTGAGCAGCGGGGGCCTGGCCCCCAGCCTGACCTGGGGGGACGACCAGGTGGTTGCGCAGGTCGGTCCCGTGATCGCCATGATCGGATCCTTCGGGATCACCTGGCAGCTGGTCGGCATCGTGCTCTTCGTAGCCGTCGCCTGCGTGGCGGCCTGGATCGTGATCCGCCGCGACGACACGGTCGGGATCCTGGTCTGCGCCCTCGTGATCGCCGTCGCCTTCTTCGTGCTGCCCACCCGGGTCCATGAGCGGTACCTCTTCCCGGCGCTGGCGCTGGCTGCTCCGCTCGTCGTCCGCGGGTGGCGCTGGATGCTGCTGTACGGGCTTCTGGC
>CAYVLM010000130.1:0-6202 GCA_964452225.1 uncultured Steroidobacteraceae bacterium
ACGCGGTCGTCGTCGCCGTCGCCCTGGCCATGGGCGACCGGGCGAGCGGGGCGCTTGACGCAGTCGACGAAGTCGCGTCGAGCCACCGATTCTAGATCGGCTCATGACACCCCTCGACGACTCGACCGTTCCCCTCATGCGAGCGGCGGTCTTCGTCGGTCCCGGTCCACTGCTGGTTCGCGACGTGCCTCGGCCGCGGCTCGAACCGGGTGACCTCCTGGTGCAGCCCACGGCCTGCGGCATCTGCGGCACCGACGTGCGCATCACGGAGGGTCGCAAGAGCCGCGGCGTCCGAACGCCCAGCATCCTCGGCCACGAGTTCGCCGGTCGCGTCGTGGAGGCGCGGGATCCGGTCGCCGGCGACTGGAGCGTCGGAGACGGGGTCGCCGTCCAGCCGGTGGTCAGCTGCGGGCGCTGCCCGGATTGCCTCAGACAGGCAGAGAACCGGTGCGCCCACCGACAGGCGGCCGGGTACGAGTGGGACGGCGGCCTGGCCGAGTACGTCCGCATCCCTGCCATCGCGGTCCAGCGGGGAAACGTGGCTCGCCTGCCCGGCAGGCTGGCGCTGCAGGCGGCTGCCCTGGCCGAACCCCTGGCGGCGGTGCTCAACGGCCAGGAGCGGTCGACCGTGTCCGTGGGGGATGCTGTCCTGGTCCTCGGCGCGGGGCCCATCGGGCTCCTGCACCTCCAGGTGGCGCGGGCCCGCGGAGCCCGGCTCGTGATCATCAGCGAGCCGGCGGCAGCACGAAGGGCGGCAGCGCTGGCGTTGGGTGCGGACATCGTCCTCGACCCCGGAGCCGAGGATGTCGCGGCGACCGCGCGCCGCGCCACGGGCGGGCTGGGCTGCGACGTGGTGATCGTGGCCGTGGGTGCCCCCCAGCTGGTGCCCGACGGCCTCGCGGCCCTGCGCCGCGGCGGGCGCATCAACCTGTTCGCCGGCTTTGACCCGGGGACATCGGTGGCGCTGGACCCCAACCGGGTCCACTACGACGAGGTCCAGATTACCGGGGCATCTGCGTCCAGCAGGCTCCAGTTCGCCCTGGCACTCGACCTCCTGGCATCCGGCCGCGTCGTCTCCGAGCCCCTGATTTCACACGTGCTTCCACTGGAGCGGGTCAATGAGGGCCTGGAGCTCGTACGCAGCGGCGCCGGCCTGAAGGTGCTGATTCAACCGAAGGAGGACGTCGGTGGGATACCTGGGTAAGCAGATTCGGCTGCGCCGCCTGTTCGGAGACGACAACCATGCGCTCCTGATCACCTTCGACCACGCCATCGCCCATGGCGTGCTGCCCGGCCTGGAACGCGCCCGGGAGATGCTTGGCGCCCTCGTGGGCGGCACGCCCGACGGCATCGTGATCCAGAAGGGACTGGCCCGGTTCTGGCCGGTGGCGCCCGCGTCGCCGGTTTCGCTGATCGTGAAGACCACCTCCTTCTCCCCCCACCACCCGGCGTATGACTCGCCGACGGCGACCGTCGACGAGGCGGTTCGCCTCGGCGCCGATGCCGTCTCGGTGGGCGTCATCGTGGGCGGGAGCCGCCAGCCGGAGCAGACGCAGCACCTGGCGGCGATCGTGCGCGAGGCGGAGCTGGCCGGAATGCCCGTCGGCGCGCACCTCTACCCGCGCGGTGAGGGCATCGACCGTCCCGGCGTCGCCGACTTCATGTACGCCGTCAGGGTCGGCGCCGAGCTCGGAGTCGACTTCGCGAAGACCAACTGGACGGGAGACGGCGAGGGGTTCGCCCGCGTGGTCGAGGCGGCCGGGATCCCGGTCCTCGTGGCCGGGGGTGCGCCGACCGGAGGGGGGTTCGACGCCATCCTCGCGACGACGCGCGAGGCCATGGCCGCAGGTGCGAGCGGCGTCGCCTACGGGCGTGCCGTCTGGCAGGGGGATGACCCTGGCGCCCTGGTCCATCGGCTCCGCGAGGTGGTCCACCCCGCCGGCTGAGGACCGCCGCTTCGCAGTGAAAGGAGCACACCGGTGAAGCTCATCATCGACGCCGACTTCGGGCTGATGAACGACGATGCCTGGGCCACGCTACTGGCGCTGAAGGACCCCCGCGCCGAGGTGCTCGGCGTGACGGTGGTGGCCGGGAACTTCGACGTCACCTCGGAGTTTCGCAACGCTCGCGACATCCTGGCTCGTGCGGGCTACGCGGACGTCCCCGTCCTGATGGGAGCGAGCAGACCCCTGGTGCACGAGCGGGGGCCGTGGGAGGACCGCCTGTGGGGCGGCTGGGCCCGGGATGTCGCCGAGCGCGAGGCGGAGGGGTCGGTGCAGCCCGGCGCCGTCCAGTTCATTCTCGACCAGGCCCGGGCGTTTCCGGGCGAGGTCTCCGTTCTGGCCATCGGTCCTCTCACCACGCTCGCGCTCGCGCTGCGCCAGGAGCCGGCCCTGCCGAGCCTCCTCGACCAGATCGTGGTAATGGGAGGTTCCATCGACGGCCTCCCCCACGGCGGCGGCAACGTCACGCCAACAGCGGAGTTCAACATCTGGGTCGATCCGGAGGCAGCCCGGGCGGTCTTCCGCTCGGGCGGACGCATCCTCCTGGTTCCGCTCAACGCCACGCGCCTGGCCAAGTTCGCGGAAGCGGACCTCGACCGGATCGTGGGCGCCGCGGGTCCCGTTGCCGAGCTGTTTCGAGAGCACGTGCAGCCCGCGTACGCGGAGCCTCCCGGTAGCTACCAGCGCGAGGCGCTGTACGAGTACGCCCTGTGCGACCCACTGACCCTCGCCTGTCTCCTGGAGCCCGGGCTGCGGACGACCAGGCCGATGTTCGTGGACGTCGAGGTTGGCCACGTGCTCGCCTACGGGACGACGTACGGCTACGTCATCGGGGAGCAGGCGCCACCGGACATGCCGCATCCGAAGAGCGTTGAGTGGATGAAGCGCCGGCATCTCGCGGCACCCGGTGCCTGGGCGTGGACCGGGCTCATCCTTCCCGACCATCCTCCGTACTGGACGACGCCCCCGAAGCAGCTCGATGTCGTCGTGGACGTCGACGTGGACCGGTTCCGGCGGTGGTTCCTTGACACGCTGACCGGCTGACGGGGGCGACGCTAGTCCACCGGAGGCCCATGACGCCTGGCAGCGGCGATCTGGGCGCGGCACTCACCCGCAAGGATCCCGCCGCGGAGCTCGACGAGGTGGCGTGAGCGTCGGACCACCTCGGCGGCCGGCAGGTCAGGGTCCATGTGGGGCTCGTGCGGCGCCCCGAAGTGCACCGCTGCCACCCTGGCCTTGACCAGGGCCGACATGCACATGGAGCACGGCTCGGCATTCGTCGCCACGTGCAACCCGCCCAGCTCCGACCGGCCGAGCTCCCGCGCCGCTGTCCGCAGCAGGTTGATCTCGGCGTGCGCCGTCGGATCAGCGCTCGAAACCTGCGTGTTGCGGGCACGCAGGAGCGGATTCCCCCGCTCATCGGACAGGACGGCGCCGAACGGTGGATTGCCCATCTCGGCAGCAAGCACCGCCTCTGCCAGCGCCAGCCGGACGAGACCCTCCTCCTTCCGGCGGTCCATGGCAGGATGGTCGGCGGCCGATGGACTCACTCGATGCTTGTCAGCTGCTCCTGGGCCTGGAACAGGTTGATGCCGCTGTCGATCAGGTCGAGCAGCGTCCGCATGGTGCGCTCCTCCTCCACCTGCTCCTCGATGAACCACTGGAGAAACTGGATGCTGCGGTGGTCGCCAGCCTTCTGTGCCGCTGCGGCGAGCTCGTCGAACTGCTTCGTCACCCGGAGCTCGCTGGCGAGGGCAGCCTCCACGGCGGCCCGGGCGGATGCATAGGTGGTCGTGGCACCGGCAACGGCCGGAATCGAGAACTCCACCTCGTTGTCCATCAGGAAGGCCATGATCTTGGCGGCGTGCTCGGCCTCCTCGACCGCCTGGTCGCGGAAGAACTTGGCCCACCCCTTCAGGCTCTGGCGCTCAAAGAAGAGAGCGATCCCCATGTAGTTCTGGTGAGCCGCGAGCTCGTGTCCCACCTGCTCGACGAGCAGCCGGTTCGCCTGCTTGCTGATCACGACGTTTCTCCTCCTGCAACGCACCTCGCATTATCTGCGAGCAATTCGACGCCAAACGGGGCCCGTCCGAAACGGGCCGTTCGTCCCTGCACCCCGGTCGGTTCCTCCCTTCCCGCACGACGCCGCGGCCCATAGGGTCCGCCACGGGATCCGGTGCACCCCGCGACGTCGCGGTCGCGACCCGCCCAGCGTGTGCCCTGCATCGCGCGGAGGAGTTATGCCCTGATGGATGCCCTTGACCTGGCGCGGTGGCAGTTCGCCATCACCACCGTCTACCACTTCCTCTTCGTGCCGCTGACGATCGGGCTCGCCTTCCTGGTCGCCGGCCTGCAGACCGCCTGGGTGCGCACGAAGAAGGAGACCTACCTGCGCCTCACGAAGTTCTACGGGGAGCTCTTCCTCATCAACTTCGCGCTGGGGGTGGTGACCGGCATCGTGCAGGAGTTCCAGTTCGGGATGAACTGGAGCGACTACAGCCGCTTCGTCGGCGACATCTTCGGCGCCCCGCTGGCCATCGAGGGACTGCTCGCCTTCTTCCTCGAGTCGACCTTCCTCGGGCTGTGGATCTTCGGCTGGGACCGCCTGCCCAGGCGCGTGCACCTGGCCACCATCTGGCTGGCGGCCATCGGGACCATGCTGTCCGCGTACTTCATCCTCGCCGCAAACGCCTGGATGCAGAACCCGGTCGGCTACACCTTCAACCAGGTGACCCAGCGCGCGGAGCTGACCGACTTCGGCGCGGTGCTGACCAACAGGCTCGCGGTGATCACCTTCGCCCACACCATCGTGGCCGCCTTCCTGACGGCCGGCGCCTTCATGGCCGGGGTCGCCCTCTGGCGCCTGGCCCGGCGCCCGGGCACCGATAGCGACGCCTTTCGCACGGTGGCCCGCATCGGCGCGGCGACGGTGCTCATCTCCGCGGTGCTCATCCTGCTGACCGGCGACCAGCAGGCCAAGGTCATGACCAGCGTGCAGCCGATGAAGATGGCCGCCGCCGAGGCTCTCTATGACACCAGTCAGCCCGCGTCGTTCAGCCTCTTCACCATCGGCACCCTGGACGGCAGCAAGGAGGTCTTCTCGATCCGGGTGCCGTCCGTCCTCTCCTTCCTCGCCACCGGTGACTTCAACGGGAAGGTCGAGGGGATCAACGACCTCCAGGCGCAGTACCAGGCCCTGTACGGACCGGGCGACTACCGACCGATCGTCCCGCTGACCTACTGGACCTTCCGACTGATGATCGGCGCCGGTGCGCTGGCGGCGCTGGCGGCGGCCTGGATGCTGTGGGCGCTGCGTCGCCGCGACCTGCGCCCGAACCGGTGGCTGGTGGCCACGGCCGTCGTGCTGCCGCTCCTCCCGCTGGCGGCCAACTCGCTCGGCTGGATCTTCACCGAGATGGGCCGCCAACCGTGGATCGTCTTCGGGCTGATGGGCACCTCGGCAGGCGTCTCACCCGGGACGGCGGCCTGGGAGGTGCTGCTGACGATGGTCGGCTTCACCGTCCTGTACGGCGGCCTCGCCCTGGTGGAGGTGCGCCTGCTGCTGCGCCGCATCGTCTCCGGGCTGCCCTCGGTCGCCGCGCCCCACGACGAGGACGCCGAGCAGCCGCTCAGCTTCGCCTACTAGGAGGATCGCGCCATGGAGCTCACCGACATCTGGTTCGTCCTCATCGCGGTCCTCTGGATCGGCTACCTCGTCCTGGAAGGGTTCGACTTCGGGGTGGGCATCCTCCTCCCGATCCTCGGGCGCACCGACACCGAGCGCCGACTGGTGATCAACACCATCGGTCCGGTATGGGACGGCAACGAGGTCTGGGTCCTCGTCGCCGGCGGCGCGACCTTCGCCGCCTTCCCGGAGTGGTACGCGACCCTGTTCTCCGGTTTCTACCTTGCCCTGTTCCTGATCCTCGTGGGTCTCATCGTGCGCGGCGTCGCCTTCGAGTTCCGCGGCAAGCGCCCCGAGCCGGCGTGGCGGCGCCGCTGGGATGCGGCCATCTTCATCGGCTCGCTCCTGCCGGCCATCCTGTGGGGCGTTGCGTTCGCCAACATCGTTGCGGGCGTCCCCCTCAACGCGGACCACGAGTTCACCGGGAACCTGCTCACGCTGCTCAACCCGTACGCCCTGCTGGGCGGCCTGTCGACGCTGGGCGGCTCGGCCGCCGGCGGTTCCGGCTCCGGCA
>CAYVLM010000131.1:0-6196 GCA_964452225.1 uncultured Steroidobacteraceae bacterium
TGCCGAAGGTGCGCGCCTCGTCGGGGATGATCGGCACGATCCGACGGCCGATCCCCGGGTCGCGGACGAGGTTGCGAATGAGGCGGCTGAAGGCCATGGTGGTGCTGGCCGGACGCTCCGATCCGGCAAACAGCTCCTCGAACGCCGACGGCTGCGGTTCGGGGATCGCCGTCGCATGGACGCGTCGCTCCGGCAGGAAGCCGCCAAGCGCATGACGCCGTTCCATCATGTACTGGATCTCGGGTGAGTCGGGGCCGGGGTGGAAGTAGGGCGCCTCCTTCAGCAGCTCGTCGGGTATCGGCAGCTCGAGCCGGTCCCGGAAGATCCTGAGCTCGGCTTCGGTCAGCTTCTTGGCCTGGTGCGTGACGTTGCGTCCCTCGATCCCCGGGCCCAGGGTCCAGCCCTTGACGGTCTTGGCCAGGATCACGGTGGGGGTGCCGGTGTGGCTGACGGCGGCGGTGTAGGCGGCGTACAGCTTGCGGTAGTCGTGCCCGCCCCGGCGCAGCTTCGTCAGCTCCTCGTCCGTCAGGTGCTCCGCAATGGCCCTGAGGCGGGGGTCGGGCCCGAAGAAGTGCTCGCGGATGTAGGCGCCATCGGCCACCGACAGGCGCTGGTAGTCCCCGTCCAGCGTCTCGTTCATCTTGTTGATCAGGATCCCGTCGACATCGCGCGCCAGCAGCTCGTCCCACTCCCGGCCCCAGATGACCTTGATCACGTTCCATCCCGCGCCGCGGAAGGTCGCTTCCAGCTCCTGGATGATCTTCCCGTTGCCCCGGACCGGCCCGTCGAGCCGCTGGAGGTTGCAGTTGACCACGAAGGTCAGGTTGTCGAGGCCCTCGCGGGCGGCGAGCGAGAGGCCGGCGAGCGCCTCCGGCTCGTCCATCTCGCCGTCGCCGAGGAAGGCCCACACGCGCTGGTTGGAGGTGTCCTTGATGCCGCGCGCGTGGAGGTAGCGGTTGAAACGTGCCAGGTAGACGGCGCTGATGGGGCCGAGGCCCATGCTGACGGTGGGGAACTGCCAGAAGCCGGGCATGGTCCGCGGATGCGGGTAGCTCGAGAGCCCGCCGGGCCAGAGCGCCTCGCGCCGGAAGTGGTCGAGCTGCTCCTCGGTGATGCGCCCCTCGAGGAAGGCCCGTGCGTAGATGCCCGGCGCGGCGTGGCCCTGGAAGAAGACCATGTCGCCATCGGGCCCGCCGCGGAAGAAGTGGTTGAACCCCACCTCGTAGAGGCTGGCGGCCGACGCGTACGTGGACAGGTGCCCGCCGATGCCCTCGTAGCGGGTGTTCGCTCGCAGGACCATGGCCAGGGCGTTCCAGCGGATCATGCGCCGCACCCGGTGCTCGATCTCCTCGTTGCCCGGGAAGTACGGCTCCTGCTCCGGGCTGATGGTGTTGATGTACCGGGTCTGGACCAGTGGCGGCAGTCCGACCTGGAGCATGCGAGCCCGCTTCAGGAGCTTGAAGATGATGAACCGCGCGCGCTCGGGCCCCGCCTGCTCGACGACCGCGTCGAGGGAGTCGATCCACTCCTGGGTCTCGGTAGGGTCGATGTCGGGAAGCTGCTGCTTGAACTGGTCGAAGATCTCGTGCACGGTGCGTATGGTAGTCCGGCGGTCTCCGGGTCCGTCCAGCCCCCCGGTTTGCAGCCTGGGCCGATGGTGACACCATCAGGACCATGACTGGTTCCGCGACACCCGCACCCCATCGGGTCCTGATCCTGGGCGGGGGGTTCGCCGGCGCCCTGACCGCCCAGGCCCTCGAGCGCAGGCTCGGCAGCCGCGACGACGTCGAGATCTGGCTGGTGAGCCGGGACAACTTCCTGCTCTTCACCCCGCTGCTCCCGGAGGTCTGCTCGGGGGGCCTGGAGCCGCGCCACGTCGTCAGTCCGCTGCGCGGCATGGTCCGGCACGCCTCGACCTGGTGCATCACCGCCGACGTCCAGGCCATCGACTCCGAGGCGGGGATCGTGACGGTGACCGGTGGCGACGGGGATCGTCACCGGCTCCACTACGACACCCTGGTCCTGGCCCTGGGCGGGATCACCCACACGTTCGGCATCCCCGGGCTGGCGGAGCACGCGGCGGGCATGAAGACGCTCGCCGACGCGTTCAGCCTCCGCAACCGGATCATCGAGATGTTCGAGCGCGCCGAGCTGGAGGAGGATGAGGCGCAGCGTCGCGCGGACCTCACCTTCGTGGTGGGAGGCGGCGGCCTGTCCGGGGTCGAGACGGCGGGCGAGATCGAGGACTTCGCGCACCGGGTTCGCCGGCGCTACTACCGCAAGATCGCCGACGACGAGATCCGCCTGGTCCTGGTGGAGCTCAAGGACGAGGTGCTCGCCGATCTGCCGGCGCCGATGAGCGCCTACGCCCGTCGTCGCCTGACGGAGCGCGGGTACGAGATCCGCCTGGGGACCCCGATTCGCGAGGTGCGCGAGACCGAGGTCGTGATCGGCGACGACGAGGTGATCCCGACCCGCACCGTGATCTGGACCGGCGGGGTCCGCCCGGCGCCGGTCGTCGCCGGCGCGGGCCTCGAGGTCGACCATGCGGGGCGCGTCGTTACCGCGGCAACCATGGAGGCCAGCCGCCCCGGGGCGTTCGCCATCGGCGACTGCGCGCGCATCCCGGTCCCCGATGCTGCGGCGGACGCCCACTATGCCCCCACCGCCCAGAATGCGGTCCGCGAGGCCAGGCGCCTGGCCGACAACATCGTGGCTCGCATCGACGGCAGGCCGCTGACGCCCTTCCGCTACACCACCATCGGCACCCTCGCCTCGATCGGCCACCGAACCGGCGTGGGCGTGGTCTTCGGGATCCGCGTCCGCGGGTGGGTCGCGTGGTTCATGTGGCGCGGGTACTACTGGTCGCGGGTCCCGGGCCTCAACCGCAAGGTGCGCGTGGCGATCGACTGGCTGCTCACGGCGATCTTCGGATCCGATGCCGTCCAGCTCAAGGTGGAGGACGCGACCAGCGCACTCGGGTCCACGGGCCGGCGCCGGCCGCCGGTCCGCGACGACCGCGACCCGAGCCGCTAGACTCAGCTCCGCCATGTCCCGTGCCGAACGGCGCGCCTACAAGCGCATGACAAAGAACCAGGACCCGTACGCCCTGCCGGCCGCGGCGGGCGCTGCGCGGGCCCGCCAGGAGAAACAGCGGGCGCGCCGCGCCGTCGCTCAGCGGAACGCTGAGCCGGGAAGGCTCATGGGGCGGCGGGGCCTGACCTGGCTGATCGGCGGCGCCCTGTTCGGGTTCCTGCTTGGCCTGTCGCTGACGTGGAGCCGCGGCGGCGGGACGGCGCTGCTGATCGGAGGAGCGGTTGCGCTCGGCTGGATCCTGGTGGCGCTCGTCTTCGCCTGGTGGCGTCGCCGCGAGCGCCTCATGGCGATCGCCGCCGCCGGGCGCCAGGCTGCCAGACGCTGAGCCCGCGAGGGCGAGCAGGGACGGGAGGGCTCAATGGCTGAGGCAACCGTCGTGATCCGCAACCCGCACGGCCTGCACGCGCGGCCGGCGGCCACCTTCGTCAGGGCCGCGGCCGGCTTTCACGGCGCTGATGTGCGGATCACGAACCTGACCCGCAACCCGGACAAGACCGCGAGCGCCAAGAGCCTGATCGCGGTCCTCGGCCTCGGCGTCAACCTTGGGCACACCATCCGCGTCGTCGCGGATGGCGACGATGCGGAGGCCGCGGTCTCGTCGCTCGTCGGCCTGGTCGAGTCCGGCCTCGGGGAGACGATCGAGCCGGCATGAGCGGCGCGCATCTGCACGGCGTGCCGGCCGCGCCGGGGATCGCGTCGGCACCTCCCTGGCATCCGCCGCCGGCCAGGCCCGCGGGCGGGGGTCCCGTGCTGGACCTGGCGTCCTCCGTCGACCGCGCCGTGGCCGAGCTTGCGGACCTCGCCGAGCGCCTGCGGAACGCCGGACGCGACGAGGAGGCGGAGATCTTCGACGCGCAGGCCCTGATGGCCTCCGACTCGGAGCTGCTTGACGCGGCCTCGGCGCTGCTCGCTGCCGGGACCGCCCCGGACGCCGCCATCCTGGCGGCCGGCGACCAGGCGGCCGAGGTGCTCGCATCCCTCGACGACGAGCTGCTCGCCGCGCGCGCCGCCGACGTCCGCGACGTCGCGGCCCGCATCGCGCGGATCATGCGCGGCGAGGAGCCGCCACGGCTCGACGGCCCATCGATCGCGGTGGCCGTGGACCTGCCGCCGTCGGTGACGGCGGAGCTCGATCCTGCCCTGCTGCGCGGCATTGCCCTCGAGGGCGGGTCGCGCACCGCCCATGCGGCGATCCTCGCGCGTGCGCTGCAGATCCCGGCCGTGGTCGGCGCCGCCGGGCTGCTGGGCGCGACCGAGGCGGCGACCGTCCTCGGCATCGACGGCGAGCGCGGGGAGGTCTTCGTGGATCCCGATCCCGAGCAGGTCGCTGAGCTGGAGCAGCGGGCCAGGCAGGACGCCGAACGCCGGGCGGCGGACGCCGCCATGCGCGACCGGCCGCTGGCCACCTCGGATGGGCATCGGCTCATGATCGCCGCGAACATCGGCCGGCCCGACGAGTGCGGGCGAGCCATCGACGCGGGCGCTGAGGGTGTTGGCCTGTTCCGCACCGAGTTCATGTTCATGGGACGGGCCAGCGCCCCGGACGAGGCGACCCAGGCGGCGGCCTACGCGGCGGTTCTCGAGGCCTTCGGGGAGCGCCCGGTCGTGATCCGGCTCATCGACCTCGGCGGAGACAAGCCGATCCCGTACCTGCCCCTGGCGGCCGAGGAGAACCCCTTCCTTGGGGTGCGCGCGCTGCGCCTGGCGGATGCCGGGCATGTGGAGCTGCTGGTGACCCAGCTGCGCGCGATCCTCGCAGCCGGCGAGGAGACCGGTCGGCAGCCGTGGATCATGGCGCCCATGGTCGCCGACCCCGACGACGTGCGCCGGCTGCACGAGCTGGTCGAGATCGCGACGGCGGGCCGCCGGCTGGCCGTGCCGCCGAAGGTGGGCATCATGGTCGAGATCCCGTCGGTGGCCATGGTCGCGGACCTCGTCGCACCGGAGGTCGCCTTCTTCAGCATCGGCACCAACGACCTGACCCAGTACCTGCTCGCAGCCGATCGCACCAATCCGGCCCTCGCCGCCCGCCAGGACCCGATGCACCCGGCCGTGCTGCGGACCATCGCCCGGGTGGTGGAGGCGGGCCGTGCCCAGGGCATTGGGGTGGCGGTCTGCGGCGAGATGGCGGGCGACCCCTCCGGCGCCATGGCGCTGGCGGGGCTCGGGATCGACGAGCTCTCCATGGATCCCGGCTCGTTCGGCGGCGTCAAGCGGGCGCTGGCATCGGTCACCCGGGCCGAGCTGCAGGCGGCCGTCGAGGCGGCGATGCGCGACGGTCGGGCGGAGGAGGCTCGCGGCCGCTTCGACCGGCTCCGGGAGCGCGCGGCTTCGGCTACTTGATGAGCTTGCGCTCCATCTGCCGCATGGCGACCCACATGAACAGGCAGAAGAAGCCGATGAGGAAGGCGAGATCCCAGACCTGCTCCGGCCCGACCATGCCGACCGTCAGGCCGCGGATCAGCCGGATCGCGTGGTACAGCGGGTTGACCTGCATGAACGCCTGGATCGGTCCCGGGTAGATGCTGATCGGGAAGAAGGTTCCGCTGAAGAGGAACATGGGCTGGACGATGAGGCCCATGGGGATGTCGAAGTCCTGCACGGTGCGCAGGAAGCTGGTGCCGGCCAGGCCCGCCGCGGAGAAGGCGGCCGAGACGAGCAGGGCCACAGGGAAGGCCAGGAGCGCCCAGGGGGAGAGGATGAGGCCCAGCGCCCACATGAGCACGAGCATGGCCGCCGCGTAGAGGGTGGCCCGCATCAGCGCCCACAGCATCTCGCCGAGCGCGATCTCCGTGATCCCCATCGGGGTGGCCAGGATTCCCTCGTAGGTCTTGGCGTAGTTGAGCTTGAAGAAGACGTTGAAGATCGTCTCGAAGACGGCGCCGTTCATGGCGGCCGTCGCCAGCAGGGCCGGCGCCACGTAGGCGGCGTAGGAGACGACCCGGCCATCGGCGAGGGGGACGCTCTGCACGATCCCGCCGAGCCCAAAGCCGATGCCGGCGAGGTAGAAGATCGGCTCGAGCACGCCGGAGAGGAGGACCACCATCTGGTGCCGGTAGCCCATCAGGTTGCGCTCGACGAGGCGTCGCGAGCGCCAGAG
>CAYVLM010000132.1:0-6190 GCA_964452225.1 uncultured Steroidobacteraceae bacterium
CCGCGGCGTTCCGCGCGGCGCGCGAGCGAGGCGTCCCGATCCTGGGGATCTGCCGCGGCATGCAGGCCATCAACATCTTCTGCGGCGGGCGCGTCCTCCAGCACGTGGAGCACCACGAGTCACCCGCGTATCCGAGCCGCGCGCGGGAGGCGACCCGGCACCGCCTGCAGCTCGTCCCCGGCTCTCGCCTGCGAGGCCTGCTCGGCGAGGCCGGCGAGCTCGAGGTCAACTCGTTCCATCACCAGGCGGTGGACCTCGAACGGGTCGCCCCCGGGCTCCGTCCCTCGGGCTTCGTGAAGCTCGACGGCGTGGAGCTCGTCGAGGCGCTGGAAGCCGCCGATCCCGGGCCATGGCTCTTCGGGGTCCAGTGCCACCCGGAGCGGGTCGAGTCGTCACCGCCGGAGCTGGCACGGCTCTGGGAGGCGTTCGTGGCCGCTGCGCGCGCCAACCGGCGGTCGACGACCGCCTGACGCGGGCGGCGCCCGGGGTCAGGTCGCCTCTGCGGTGTCCGCGATCCTCTCGGCTATCTCGCCCAGCAGCCAGCGGGCGGTGCCCCGGGCCGCGACGCTGAGCATCAGCCGGTCGGCGACCAGGCCCATGCCGCCGCCTGGCGGCTCGTACAGGCCGCGTGCCGTGAGGCGGCCACCCGACCAGGTCAGGTGCCCGGAGAAGACCGGGAAGAGCGGCGCCATGCCCGCCGCGCGCCACGAGAGCTCCACGGTGACCGTGTCATCGGTGTGGGCGGCGGGCCCCACGTCGACGTAGGCCGCCTTGCTGAAGGTGACGAGTGGCGACCGCTCGCCAATGGGCAGCTTGAGATCGATCAGGTAGCGCTCCATGCCGGCCGGCACGTGGGCGCCCTCCCCCACCCGATCTCCGAGCCAGGCCGCCCGCTCCGAACCAAGCACGGCGACGGCGCGGGGCAGGCTGCCGGGCGCGTCCACGGCCACCGTGAGCCGCGCGAGGTCTGTCTGTTCGGTGTCCTGTGATCCAGCGTAGGTGTCGCGGTCTGGCATCGGTCTCCTGGTTCGCGCTCGCTCGAACACGCTTCCGGAACATGGTTTCAAAGGGGTATACGGGCGCGGCCTCGTGCGGGACGAGTGCCGAATGACCCGCGGCGCCATTGCGGTCGTCACATCGGCGGGCCGGGTGTCTCCTCGCCGAGCGGGCCGCCGAGCTGCCCTGCCGGTGAGGTGAGCGGCTGCTCGATCGCGGGCGATGAGGCTCCCGCCCGTGGGTCGCGCGACGGGACGCGGGCGGTGGCGGCCACCGCGACCAGGGTCACGAGCAGCATGAGCCCGTCGCTCACCCCGATCGCCGCCGCAAGGGGGAGGATGCCTCCGTCGGCCAGGGCCACCAGGCCTCCGCCCACCCCCGACCCGAAGGCGGTTCCCAGCGTGAAGGCGAGCTGCAGCCCCGCCGACGCGGCACCCTCCCGTCCGGGGGCCGCCGTCTCGAGGACGAGCAGCGTCAGCGTCGAGTAGGCCAGCCCCATCCCCAGGCCGGCAACAGCCCACGCCAGTGCGGTGGTGGCCAGCGGCGCCTGCGGCAGCAGGGCCACCGCCGCAAGCCCGATGCCTGCCCCGATCAGCAGCACCCCGACCCGGACCAGGCCGCGACGCCACCCGCGCGGCGCCAGGCGCGCCTGGATCCAGGAGCCGGTTGTCCAGGTCACCGCCGCAGCGGAAAGGGTGAGCCCGCCGAGCTGCAGGGAGCCATGCCGAACGCCGGTCACCGCCAGCGGGACGAAGGCCTCGGTTCCGAAGAAGCCGAAGGCCACCAGTCCAATCGTCCCGATCACCGCGGGTGAGCCGGGGCGCATTGCAAGCGAGCCGGCCGGCAGCAGGGGCCGCAGCGAGCTCACCGTCAGCCACCCTCCGACCGCCAGCATGGGGAGCGCCCCGAGCGGGGTGCCGATCGTCAGGCTGCCCAGCACCAGGGCGCTGCCGAGCGCCAGTCGCAGCGCGAGGAGCGCCTGCCCGCCCGGGTGCTGGCCCTGCTCCCGGGACGGTCCGAGCCGGCCGACGGGGACGAGCACCGCGGCGCCTGCCAGCACCACCGCCGGGACGAGGCCGGCAAAGACCCATCGCCAGCTCAGGGCTGACACGACCCAGGCGGCGAGCGCCGGTCCGACCAGGCCGGGCACCACCCAGGCGCTCGAGTTGAGCGCAAGCATGCGCGGCATGGCGCGCGGGTCGTAGGAGCGGGCGATGACGACGTAGACGACCGAGCCGATGGCGCCCGAGCCCAGGCCCTGCACCGCCCGCCCCACGATCACCATCGGCATGCCCACGGCGGCCCCGGAGCACAGCAGGCCGACGCAGAAGAGCACCAGGCCGACGCCCAGGGCACGCAGCGGCCCGTGGCGGTCGGCATCGGCTCCGGCGACGGTGATCCCCACGATGGTCGTCAGCCAGAAGGCGGCGAAGGCCCAGCCGTACAGGGAGAGCCCGCCGAGGTCGTCGACGGTCGCGGGCAGGACCGTCGGCACCGCCATCCCCTCGAAGGCGACCGCGGTGATCAGCCCGACGATGCCGGTCGTCAGCAGACGGCGATCGGGGGACCAGGTGGTGCGGGCGGGCATGCCCGCATGCTACGCGCGCGGGCGACGCTCATTCTTCGAGCGGCGGTCCCAGCAGGAGTGGTGAGCCCAGCTTGCCCGCGTACTGGGGTCGCAGCCGCTCCAGGTTGTACATCGTCGGCACGTCGATCTTGCGCGGACCGAGCGCGGGGTCCGGAAGCGGCGAATGCGTGTACTTGCCACCCCGGATGGCGGCCATGCGCCCTGCGACGCCATCGGCCAGCAGGTCCATGGCGATGTTGGCGAAGGTGGTTGCCACCATCTGGTCCAGCGCGTCCGGGTCGCCCGAGCGCAGGTCGTAGGTGAGGTCGCTGTTCACCGTCTCGACCCCGGTGCGGCGGCGGAGCTCCTCGGCCAGGGCGTGGCCCACGTCGCTCTTGTGGCGATGGCCAAAGGCATCCGTCTCCCCCTCCTCGCCAAGGGTGCCGCCGGACCAGATCGCCCCCTCCGAGGCGATGACGAAGGCGTAGTTCGACGGGTTGTTCCGCCGGTCCTCGACCATCAGCTCGGCGAGCAGATCCAGGGTGAAGGTCGCCTCCGGGATGACGCAGCGGCCGCTGGTCACGTACGCGGCGTACCAGGCGGTGTAGCCGCTGTTGCGCCCGAAGATGCGGAAGACGCCGATCCGCTCGTGGCTGCCGAGCGTCGTGCGCTCGCGGTTGATCAGCTCGCGGGCCCGCGTCACCGCCGAGCTGAAGCCGATGCAGTACTCGGTGCCCTGGACATCGTTGTCCATGGTCTTGGGGATCGCCATCAGCGGCACCCCCTCGGCGCCGAGCCGGTGACCGTATCCGAGGGTGTCGTCCCCGCCGATGGCGACCAGGCGCTCGATCCCGAGCCGCTCCAGGTTCTCCAGCACGAGTGGGGTCAGGTCGTAGGATCCATCGCCGCTGGCCATCGCCCCCCGCCGCGCGGCGTCCAGGTGCTCCGGCAGGTTCTCTTCGCTGATGCGCGCCGGGTTCGTCCGCGAGGTGTGCAGGACCGTACCGCCCGTTCGGTCGATGGCGCGGGTGGAGCGCCGGTCGAGCGTTCGGATGTACTCGGGGTCCAGCTCCGGTCCAGGCTTCAGATGGGTCAGACCCTTCCAGCCGCGCCGGATGCCGAGGACCTCGTAGCCGAGCTCCGTGGCCCGGTACACCACGGACTTGATGACGGAGTTGAGGCCGGGAACGTCACCGCCCCCGGTGAGGATGCCAATGCGTCGTGCCATGGCGCAATCTTGCCGCCGAATCGCAAGCCGCGCTGCGGCCGAACGTCACGGACGGATGCTCCAGAATGGACCGATGTGCGGACGGTTCGCTCAGCCACGCTCGTCGGACGAGCTCGCCCGCCTGTTCCGGGCACGTCCGGTCACCGATCCCGCGGGTGACCGGTTCAACGTGGCCCCGACCGACGAGGTCGCGGCCATCGTCGAGCATCACGGCGACCGCCAGCTCGACGTCTTCCGCTGGGGCCTGGTCCCGCCCTGGGCCGCGGATCCCCGCGGGGCCTCGCGGATGATCAACGCCCGGGCGGAAACGGTGGAGACCTCGCCCGCCTACCGTGCCGCGTTCCGTCGCCGGCGCTGCCTCATCCCGGCCGATGCCTTCTACGAGTGGCGACCCGCGACGGAGCCGGAGTCGGCGCGGCGTCCTCGCCGCCCCGGGACGCCGTACGCGGTGCGCCGCCGCGATGGCAGCCCCATGGCCCTTGCGGGGCTGTGGACGGTCTGGCGCGACCCCGGGACGGCAGCCCGCCTCTACAGCTGCACCATCGTGACCACGCAGGCCAGCGCGTCCCTTGCCGCGATCCATCCGCGGATGCCGGTGATCCTGGAGCCCGGCGCATGGGCCGCGTGGCTGGAGGAGGAGACGCCGGTGGAGGCTCTTCGCGCGCTGCTGCTCCCGGCTGCCCTTGGCCTGCTGGAGGCCTACGCCGTCTCGCCCGAGGTGAACAGCGTCCGGAACGACGGGCCGCATCTTCTCGACCCCATCACCCGCTGGACGGAGCCGGTCGCCTGATGGAGCTCCGCGTGCCGGCCGGGGCGCTGGTGATCCTGGTGGGAGTGGCCGGAAGCGGGAAGTCCACCTTCGCGGCCGTGCACTTCGCCCCGGACGAGGTGCTCAGCTCCGACGAGTACCGGGCGCTCGTCACCGGCGACGCCGCTGATCAGTCGGCGACGGGCGAGGCCTTCCGGCAGCTTCACGCCGCGCTGGACCGGCGGCTCCGGCGCGGGGCCCTGACCGTGGTGGACGCCACGAACATCCACCCATGGGCCCGCCGGCAGCTGCTCGACGCCGCCCGCGCGGCAGGCCGCCCGACCGTGGCCGTCGTGCTTGACCTCCCGCTGGCCGAATGCCTGCGCCGAGCTCGCGGGCGGGGCCCGCGTCCGGTTCCGGACCGGGTCGTGCGGCGGCAGCATCGCCAGCTTCAGGCGAGCCTCCTGCCGCTGTCGGACGAGGGGTATGCGGTGATCGCCGAGCTGCGCGACCCCGCGGCCGTCGACGCGGTCCGCGTGGTCCGGATCGCGGGTCAGAGCGCGGTCGTCGAGGAGAGCGCCACCTCGCGCACGTAGTGCACGTCTCGCGCCCAGGCCCTGGCAAGGATCACGTGGAATGCCGCTCGAGCCTGCCCGTGCGGCAGGTCGATGGTGGGCAGCCAGGCGCTTGGCGCGTCGGCGCTGAACCGATGGGTCGCCAGCGGGCCGCCGAAGGTGCCGTCCTGCGCCTCGAGGCGACCGTGGGAGACGACGATCTCCTCCTCCATGCCGCCGGACACCGTGACCCTGGCATGGACGCGCAGCTCCAGGCGCACCTCCTGGACGGACACCGGCGACTCCGTCTCCAGGGTGACCGCGCCGGAGAACGGCTCCGTCACGCAGATCGGCACCGGCTGGAGGCGGAGCTGGGCCGGGTGGGCGTCGACGTTGACCGGTGCCTCGTCGAAGAGCCCGTACTCGCCGACGTCCACCACGCCAGCGTCGAGCAGGGCGGTGGGCTGCGCCACGCGCACCGGGACACGGAGCTCGGCATCGGACGCCATGGGCCTGTCGACGGTGACGCGCAGCTCCCACTCGCAGCGAAGCACCGTGGCTTCGAAGGTTGCCGGCCCCAGGTCCGGGACGTGGACGGACCACTCCCAGCGGACCTCCTTGCCGGCCGGGAGCGAGCCCGGCCCGGCCAGGTCGACCTCCACGCGCCCGACCTCCGCGGTCCCCGTCACCTCGACGGTCCGCGTGGTCATGGCCCCGCGCCCCGAGGGCGTCGTCTCCGTCTTCCGATACCGATAGCGCTCGGTGCCGATGAGCGCCGCGCGGACCCCGCGGGTCTTCAGGGTGCGGTTCGGGACCAGGGTGACCCCGATGCGCGCGTCGCGGCTGGGGAGCAGGACCTCGGGCTCGACGGACACGCTCCACCGGCCGCCGGTCGTCTTGCCAGGAACGAGCATGCCGTCAACCCCTCGTGCCACGCGTCGTGCACAACGAAATGCCCCGAAGGAACTGCGCGCGAACCAACGATGCGAGATCATTGGACCGCCCCGGAACGCTTGATGCAATCGCCTGATCCGGTTGCGCTGCCCCTTCGGGACGCCGACAGAATACGGCCGTCGGGAGGGGGCCACAAGAGGGTT
>CAYVLM010000133.1:0-6183 GCA_964452225.1 uncultured Steroidobacteraceae bacterium
AGAGGTTCGTGACCTTGACGGTGATGGTGCCGTTGCCGTCGTCGGGCACCTTCGCGGAGACGCTGAAGCGCATGTGCCGGACGTCCCGGTGCGGAGGAAGCGTCAGCGAGAGGGGCGGCGCCGGAGTGGGGGTGGCCAAGGGCGTGGGCGTTGGCTCGGCCGACGGGCTGGCCCCCGCGCTCGGCACCGGCGTGATCGCGGTCGGTGACGGCGAGGAGCTCGGCGAGGGGGCCGAGCAGGCCGCCAGCAGGGTGACGAGAACGATCGCCGCGATGGCCGGGCGCCGAGGGGTGACCGGCATGTCAGTCGCGCGAGGGCTCGAGCTCGGTGAGTCGGTTCCGGATCGCGAACGCCGCCGCCTGGGCCCGGCTGGAGAGACCGAGCTTGGCCAGGACGTTGGAGACGTAGTTCCGTACCGTCTTCTCGGCTAGGTCCATGGCGTCGGCGATCTCGCGGTTCGACTTGCCGTCCGCGACGTGGGCGAGAACGCGGCGCTCCTGCTCGGTCAGCTCGCCGAAGGCGCCGGACTCCTCCGCGTGGGTGACGCGTCGCACGCGGTCCAGGACCGCAGCGGTCACCGCGGGGTCGAGCAGGGAGCGGCCGGCGGCCACCGTGCGGATCGCGTCGAGCAGGTCACCGGAGCCGATGCGCTTGAGGACATAGCCCGACGCCCCGGCGGCGATCGACTCGAAGACCGCCTGCTCGTCCGCGTAGGAGGTCAGCATGATGACCGGGACGTCGCCGAGCTCGGAGGTGATCGCGCGGCAGGCGTCGGTTCCGCTGCCATTCGGCATCCGGATGTCCATCACCACGACATCAGGACGAAGGATCCGCGCCAGGTGAACCGCCTCGTCTCCCGAGGCCGCCTCCCCCACAACGCTGAAGCCATCCTGGCGGTCGAGCAGCGAGGCCAGCCCGATCCGGACCACCTCGTGGTCGTCGGCGATCAGGATGCGAATCGGTCCAGGGTCGACAGGGTCGGCCACCGGGGCGGGCGTCTGGCTGGTCATGGGTCGGCCTGCGTGCATCGGAGCGACGGCCATGCCGGCGCTCACGTGGCACGGCGGGCTCCGACAGGCATGGTAAGCGAGACCGCCGTTCCCCGTCCCGGGCGGGCCTCGAGCTGGAGCGTCGCCCCGATCAGCTCGGCGCGGCGACGCAGGTTGGCCAGGCCCTGGCCGCCGCCGCCGCGAGCCCGTCGCTCGGCCAGCTCGGGGTCGTAGCCCACCCCGTCGTCCCGGATGCGCAGCGTGAGCCGGCGGTTCCCGAACCCCAGGTCGATCCAGACGTGCCGCGCCCTGGCATGGCGGAGGACGTTGCTGAGCGCCTCGTGGACGATCTGGTGCAGCTGCTCCGCCTGCTCGGGGGTGAGCTCCGGGCGGTCGTCGCCGGTCACCGAGAGCTCGACGGTGACGAGCGTGTGCGCCTGCAGCTCGTCGGCCACCATCGACACGATCTCCTCCGGGTCCCGCGTGTCCAGGCTCGCCGAGCGCAGGTCAAAGATCGTGGCCCGGATGTCGGCGACGATGCGGTTCAGCTCGCCCATGGCGGTTCGCAGCCGCACCCACACCCCATCGTGATCGGTGCCCTGCTCGGTCGAGAGGTTCGCCTGCGCCTCCTCCAGGTGGAGCCCCACGGCGTAGATGGACTGGATGATCCCGTCGTGCAGATCGCGGCCGATCCGCTCGCGCTCGCGCAGCAGGAGCTCCCGGCGGCGGGCATCGGCCAGCGAGCGGTCGGTCTCCTGCTCGAAGAGCTCGCGGAGCCGGATCACCGCGATGGCGATCACGAGCCCAGCGACAGAGCGCAGCACCTCGATCGGCACGCCGAGCGCGTCACGGACGGTGCTCGAGTTCAGGACCGACCCGGGCAGGAACGGGACCGGCATCCCGATGGCGCCGCCGACGATCCCGTACGCGCCAAGGGCCACGACCGCCAGCCGCAAAGCTCCCCCGACCGGGGGGCGCAGCACGGGTCCGAGGGCGGAGGCGTTGCGGGCCAGGCCGATCATGGCCGCGACGGAGCCCGGGATGGCGAGCATGTAGCGAGCCATCACGTCGCCGACCGCCAGGGGCGCGCCCACCGCGCGCAGGCTGTCGCCCACCCGGGCGGCGTCGAGCCACGGGGACGGGTCGATGGTGAACGACGGCCCGAGGCTCGCCGAGATTGCGACGGTGCCCACCGCCCACAGCCCGAGCGCCAGCGCCGGCACCGCCCGGAGCCATGGCAGGCCGCCGCGGAGGACCTGCCCGTCGCCGGCCGCGGCCCGGTGCGAGGCGGCGCCCATCGGCCCGGCGGTCTCCGCCGCCAGCAGCAGCTCAGCGCCGAACTGCAGCAGAAGGGCGAAGCTGCCCGCCTTCAGCACCAGCTGGATCACGAGGAGGACCTCGATCAGCGGGGGCGGGAGGTAGCCGCTCTGGAGCGGGATGAACAGGTACCCCCACTCGACGAACCCGTGGACGAAGGCGAACGCCGCAAGCCAGGGCAGGGGACCGGCGAGGGCAAGCGCGGACCGACGCCGACTCTGGAGGGCGATCGCCAGCCCCATCACGAAGAAGACCTCCCCGTAGATGGTCAGGACGATGATCCGGTTCGTCTGGAAGAGCCCGGCGAGCCACTCCACGACCGCATCTTAGGCGTGAGCGGTACGATGCATCGCCCATGGAACCTGACGACCGGCCATCGCCGCCTGCCCAGGAACGGACGCCCCCCGGCGTCCTGCTCTGGTTCGGGTGGGCCTTCGTGCTGCTGGGCCTCACGGGGCTCCTGCTGCCGAAGATCATCGGCTTCGTGGACTTCTCGGCGGACGCCCCGTTCTCCATCCTCGGCATCGTGATGATGGGCGAGATCGCGGTGCTGATCTTCGGGATCACGGTGGCGCTGCAGCGCAAGCGAATCGCGTGGCCGCTGGCCATCGTCATCGCGCTCATGGCGGTGCCGGTGCTCGCCGGCCTGCCGCCCGCCGTCCTGTATTTCGATCCAAAGGCCGCGGCCGGCTGGTACGAGCTGTTCGTCCCGGTCGGCATCGTCGTCAGCGGGGTCCTGCTGGTCGGCCTGCTGCGTCACTCGGCTCGCGACTACTTCAACGAGGACTGAGGGATAATCGAGGAGTGAAGCTGCTCGCCTTCACGCCCGCGCCGACGAGCGAGGGCAGCCCCGTTGGACCGCCGCGAATCGGTGTCGCCTCGCCCGCCGGCATCCGTGACCTGGCTCCCCTCGGCTACCGCGACCTGCGCGAGGTGATCGAGGCGGGCGACGGTGGGCTCGCCGAGATCTCCCGCCGGCTCGAGCGCGGGGACGGCCCGATCCTCGATCCCGCCGAGGTGATCCCGCGGGCCCCGCTCCGGCACGGCGGGAAGATCGTCTGCATCGGCCTCAACTACCGCGACCACTGCGCGGAGCAGGGGATCGACCCGCCCGCCTACCCGCGACTCTTCGCCAAGCTCCCGAACGCCGTCAACGACCCGGGGGCGCCCGTCGTGCGGCCGCGCGCCACGGAGAAGCTCGACCTCGAGTGCGAGCTGGCGGTTGTGATCGGGCGTCGGGCCTCGCACCTCGCACCAGACGAGGCGATGGGGGCTGTGTACGGCTACACGATCCTCAACGACGTGACGATGCGCGACCTCCAGGCCGAGGACCGCCAGTGGCTGCGCGCCAAGGGGACCGACGGGTTCGCCCCCATGGGACCGGTGCTGGTGACCCGTGACGAGATCGCCGATCCACACCGGCTGCGGATCGGCTCGAGCGTCAACGGCGAGCGCTGGCAGGAATCGACCACGGCAGAGATGGTTTTCGGGGTCCCGCAGCTCATCTCGTTCGTCTCCCGCTTCATCCGTCTCGAGGCCGGCGACCTGATCGCCACCGGGACGCCGGCCGGCGTCGGTCACTACCATGACCCGCCGCGGTATTGTTCCGGCGGGGACCTGATGCGCTGCGAGATCGAGGGGATCGGCGCGCTCGAGAACCCGGTGATCGACGAGGAACCCCGGGCCGGTGATCATGCCAGCGCGGCCGGGGTCGGCATGCTGGCGAGCACAGGAGCAGACCGATGACCGCCACCACGGTGGGTGCCCGAACGATGCGCGCCCTGGCCAAGACCCGGCCGGAGCCCGGGGCGGAGATGATCGAGCGGGCGGTCCCGTCGCCCGGGCCGGGCGAGGTGCTGCTCAAGATGGTCGCCGCCTCGATCTGCGGCACGGACTACCACCTCTACGCCTGGGACCCGTGGGCGCGGGAGATCCTCAAGCCGCCCACCATCCTGGGCCACGAGCTGGCCGGGATCGTGGCCGCCACCGGTGCCGGGGTGACCCGGGTCCGCGAGGGGGACCTGGTCGGCGTTGAGAGCCACATCGTGTGCTGGAGCTGCGCGCAGTGCCGCCGCGGCGACATGCACCTGTGCCATGACCTGAAGGTGATCGGCGCCCACGTGGACGGGGGCTTCGCCGAATACGTGGTCATCCCCGAGGCGAACGCCATCGAGAGCAACGGCCTGGAGCCTGCCGTGGTGGCCCTCCAGGAACCGATGGGCAACGCGGTCCACGCGGCCTTCGCGGAGCCGATCGAGGGCCGCAGCGTCGCCGTCACCGGGTGCGGACCCATCGGGCTCTGCTCGGTCGGGATCGCGCGGGCCTCGGGCGCGTCCCTGGTGATCGCCACCGACACGGAACCCTACCGTCTCGAGCTCGCCAAGCGCATGGGGGCGGACCTGGCGCTCGATGCGCGCGACCCGGACACGGTGCGTCGGATCATGAATGCGACCGGCGAGGACGGCGTGGAGGTCGTCCTGGAGATGAGCGGGGCGGCGCCGGCGCTGAACCAGGCGCTGGAGTTCATCACGCGCGGCGGCCGGATCAGCCTGCTCGGCATCTTCGCCACCCCGGTCAGCGTGGACCTGTCGGACCTCTTCATCCAGAAGGGGCTGCGCCTGTACGGGATCTACGGCAGGAAGATCTACGACACCTGGGAGCGCACCCAGGCGCTCCTGCGCGGCGGCAGCTTCGATCCCAGCCCCATCCTCACCCACACCTTCGACCTGGCCGACTACGAGCAGGCATTCGAGCTGATCGCCTCGCGCCACGCCGGCAAGATCGTGCTCCTGCCGGGGCGATAATGGCCGGCATGGATGCCACATCGACCACCTCCGCCCGTTCCCGCGCCCCGCTGGCCTTCCTGGAGGCCGAGATCGAGGACCTGAAGGCGAAGGGCCTGTTCCGCCGGCTGCGTGTCGTGCAGAGCGAGCAGCGCGCCCGCTGCGTGATCGACGGCCGCGAGGTGATCACCCTATCGAGCAACAACTACCTCGGGCTCAACACCCATCCGAAGCTCCGCGAGGCGTCGATCCGGGCCGTGGAGCAATACGGCGCCGGGTCGGGCGCGGTGCGCACCATCGCCGGCACGATGAGCCTCCACGAGGAGCTCGAGGCCCGTCTGGCGACCTTCAAGCACACCGAGGCGGTGCTCACCTTCCAGTCCGGCTTCACCTGCAACACGGGGGTGATCCCGGTCCTCGCGCCCGAGGGCGCGGTGATCGTCAGCGACGCGCTGAACCACGCCAGCATCATCGACGGGATCCGGCTGACGAAGGCCGAGCGCAAGATCTTCCCCCACGCGGACACCGACGGCCTGCGACAGGTGCTGCGCGAGGTGCGATCTGCTCGCGGCGGGGCCGACCGCACCGTCCTGGTCCTGACCGATGGCGTCTTCAGCATGGACGGCGACATTGCCAGGCTGCCGGGCATCGTCGAAGCGGCCGAGGAGGCCGACGCCATCGTCTACATCGACGATGCCCACGCCTCGGGAGTCCTGGGGCGCAACGGACGCGGCACGGTGGATCACTACGATCTGCACGGACGGGTCCATGTCCAGGTCGGAACGCTGTCGAAGGCGATCGGCGTGCTCGGCGGCTACGTCGCCGGATCGGCGAACCTGCGGACCGTGCTCGAGCACCGTGCCCGCCCCTTCCTCTTCTCGACCTCCCACCCGCCGGCCGTCGCCGCGGCCTGCATCGCCGCGATCGACGTGCTCGAGTCCGAGCCCGAGCTGATCGAACGTCTCTGGGAGAACACGCGCTTCTTCAAGGCCGGGCTCGAGCGGCTCGGGTTCGATACCGGCCACTCGGAGACACCCATCACCCCGGTGATCGTGGGGAAGGGGGCGCTGGCCATGAAGCTCTCGGACCGGCTG
>CAYVLM010000134.1:0-2481 GCA_964452225.1 uncultured Steroidobacteraceae bacterium
CACAGGCCATGCACGATGACCAGCGCCTCCTCGAGGCGGTCATAGCGCTCGCGGAGCGGCGGGAACGGGATGCCGTGCTTCAGGTGCTCCTGCTCGTTCCAGCCGGCGCCCATGCCGACCTCGGTTCGCCCACCGCTCATCTCATCGACGGTGGCGACGAGCTTGGCGAAGCTGCCGGGGATGCGGAAAGTCACCGGGGAGACGAGCGTCCCCAGGCGGATGGTGCTCGTCTCGCGAGCCAGTCCGGCCAGGGTGGCCCAGGCGTCGGTGGTCGGCTGGCCGACCGCGCCGGGGAACGAGGTGAAGTGGTCGGATCGGAAGAAGGCCTCCAGGCCGGCGGTCTCCGCCGCGCGGGCCAGTGCCAGGATCTCGCGGTAGGCGAGCCCCTGCTGCGGCTCGGTCATCAGGGCGAAGCGCATGAGGCGATCGTAGCCTGACCGGCTAGGAGTCAGGGGCCGTATCCTCGTCGGGCGGAGTCGCGGCGCGGATCGCGCGCCGTGCAGTCTCCGGATCGAAGCCGCGCCGGACGAGGTACATCCCGATCCGCTCGCGCGCACGCCGGTCCCCGGGGACGGTGCGCCCGCGAAGGTGGCGCGCCAGCGCGGCCCGCGCCCGCTCGTCCTCGGATCGGGGCAGTGCCTCGCCTGCAGGTTCCCGTTCGGGCTCCGCCTCGAGCTCGTCGAGCTCCTCGCGGAGGCCGGCAATCACCTCGCGGCCGACGCCGTGCTGGCGGAGCTCGGCCTCGATCATGCGCCGGCCCCGAGGGGCGTGCCGGTCGCGCTGCTCGAGCCACCAGTGCGCGAAGGCGGCGTCGTCAACGAAGCGCATCTCCTCGAGGCGCTCCAGGGTGCTCGCCACGACCCCGGGTTCCGCACCGGCGCGGCGGAGACGACGCTCAACTTCCCAGCGGCTGCGCGGGCGGGTGGCGAGGAAGCGGGCCGCGAGCTCGAGTGCGGCGTCGGGGTCCGGTGGCTCCCGCTTCGGGCGCTCAGCCATCCGTCACGGCGGTATCGCCCATCGGCTACTCCGCTTCGCTGATCCCCTCCACCCCGACCTCGATCGAGGCAACCTTGCCACGGATCTCGTCCTCGATCTTCGTTGCGATCTCCGGGTTGGTCTTGAGGAACTCGCGCGCGTTCTCGCGACCCTGCCCCAGCCGCGTCTCTCCGTAGTTGAACCAGGCACCGGTCTTGGAGAGGATCCCGGCCGCGATGCCGACGTCAAGGAGCCCTCCCTCGCGGCTGATTCCCTCGTTGTACATGATGTCGAACTCCGCGACCCGGAACGGGGAGGCGACCTTGTTCTTCACCACCTTCACGCGGGTTCGCGAGCCGACCGCATCGGTCCCTGTCTTGAGCGTCTCGATGCGACGGATGTCCAGCCGCACGCTCGCGTAGAACTTCAGGGCTCGGCCTCCCGGCGTGGTCTCGGGATTGCCGAACATGACGCCGATCTTCTCCCGCAGCTGGTTGGTGAAGACGAGCGCCGTGTTGCTGCGGTTGATGGCGCCGGTCAGCTTGCGGAGCGCCTGGCTCATGAGGCGCGCCTGGAGGCCAACGAAGCTGTCCCCCATCTCGCCCTCGATCTCGGCTCGCGGGACCAGGGCAGCGACCGAGTCGATCACCACCACGTCGACCCCGTTGGACCGGATGAGGGTCTCGGCGATCTCCAGCGCCTGCTCGCCGGTGTCCGGCTGGCTCACCAGCAGGTCGTCGACGTTCACCCCGAGGTTCTTCGCATAGTTCGGGTCAAGGGCGTGCTCGGCATCGATGAAGGCCGCCACGCCGCCCGCCGCCTGGGCGCTGGCCACGATGTGGTAGCACAGGGTCGTCTTGCCGCTCGACTCGGGACCGTAGATCTCGCTGATCCGGCCGCGGGGCACACCGCCCACGCCGAGCGCCAGGTCGAGGGCGATCGATCCGGTCGGGATCACGTCGACCGCCAGCTTCGCTCCCTCGTCGCCGAGGCGCATGATCGCCCCGCGGCCGAACTGCTTCTCGATCTGGAGGATCGCGGCCTCTACCGCGCGGCCACGCTCGCCGTTGCGCTCGGAGTTCCGCTGTTGTGCCACCGGGGCGTCCATGCTTGTCTGGGGCTCCTTCCCTTGCTGCTCCCGGCGGGCGGAGGTCATTCGCTCGGCTCGGGCTCGCTGCGCGGCTTGCGCTTCTTCCTGACTACCTCGACGGACATCGGCGGCGGCTCCAACGACGCGGCCGGCGGGCTCTTGAGGCCCTTCTCCTTCGGCTTGCGCTTCACCTGGTGGCGCGGACGATCTCGGCCCTTGGCCATGGCTTGCGAACCTCCGATCCGGGCCGGTCAGCCGCCGGGAGTGTCGCCCACGGCCCCTTACGGTGCCGTTACCGGCGCCTTAGCGCCCGACCCGCCTGTTCCGTATCGCTCCTGTACGGCGTCCCGCAGCGATTCGAACGACCCGTCGCTCAGCGCGCCGCGGATCGCCTGCATCAAGCCGAGAGTATAGGT
>CAYVLM010000134.1:2491-6166 GCA_964452225.1 uncultured Steroidobacteraceae bacterium
GACCGTCGCGAGGCGATAGGCGAGCAGCTCGCGGGCCCGGAAGAGATGGGCGAGGTAGGCGCGTGAGTGGTGCCGGCACGTCTCGCATCCGCAGTCGGGATCGACCGGCGACGGGTCGTCGGCGTGGCGGGCGTTGCGCAGGTTGAGCCTCCCCCGCGACGTCCACAGCTGCCCGTTGCGGGCCACGCGCGTGGGAAGCACCGAGTCGAAGAGATCGATCCCGCGCTCGACGGCGGCGAAGAAGTCGAGCGGTGCCCCAACGCCCATGAGGTAGCGGGCGCGCGGATCGGCCCCGAGCGCCTCGGCCACGACGTCCAGCACGGAGAGCATCTCGTCCTTCGTCTCCCCCACCGAGAGTCCGCCGATGGCGATCCCGTCGAAGGGGAGCGCCGCGACGATAGCCACCGACCGGCGGCGCAGGTCGGGGTCGACTCCGCCCTGGACGATCCCGAACAGCGCCTGGTCCTCGCCGGGACGTGCGGAGAGCGACCGCTCCGCCCAGCGGTGCGTCCGCTCCATGGCGGCCGCCACCTCCGCGTCCGGCCGGGTCGGGTCGACGGGCTGGTCGAAGGCCATGGCGATGTCGGCGCCCAGCTGGGCCTGGATCTCCATGGAGCGCTCGGGCGTGAGTCGCTGCGGAGACCCGTCGAGGTGGCTGGCGAAGGTGATGCCGTCGTCATCGACGCGACCGAGATTGGCCAGGCTGAAGACCTGGAACCCGCCCGAGTCGGTGAGGATCGGTCCGTCCCAGCCCATGAAGCGATGCAGGCCGCCGAGGGATGCGATCCGCTCCGCGCCGGGGCGCAGGCTGAGGTGGTACGTGTTGCCAAGGATGATCTGGACCCCGGCGGCGCGCAGGTCACCGGGGGTCAGGCTCTTCACGCTCGCCTGGGTCCCGACCGGCATGAACTGGGGGGTGTCGATCAGCCCGTGCGGCGTCTCGAGCCGGCCCAGCCGCGCCCTGCCGATGCCGGTGGGCCTGGCAGCGAAGCGGATCGGCGAGGCCATGGCGTGAGAGTACACGCCGATGCGGCGCAAACGGGGCGCGCGGGCCGCTCGCGTCCAGCGAGTCGATGGGCTACCGTTGCCATGGAGGTGGCGCGTGCGACTGACCGAGTGGCCGCGGATGCCGTTCCTGAGCGATGAGCTGTGCGGCTGGATCACGGAGCATCTCACCACGCTCGGCGTGGACGAGCTGGCCGTGTTCGCGATCGAGGAGGGACGCGACGGGGACCGCCGGCGGGTGCTGGTGGCCACCGAGGTGGGGCTGATCGACTACCGGTACGGTCCCCGGGCGTCAACGGCACGCTTCGCGGCCGATGGACGGATCTATCCCTGGCAGGCAGTTCGTGGCGTCGATCTGCGGGTGGAGACCCTGCGGCTCTGGGCGCTCGAGCACCGGACGCGCTGGTCGCTCACCATCGACCGGCCCCGCTTCCGGGCGAGCAGCGAGGACCCGTCCCTCGGGCAGGCGCTGGCGGACTTCGCCAAGGTCGCGGTGATCATGGCGGAGCCGTCGGGCTGGGCGCCCGACGGCGCCGAAGGGACGGCTGAGCCGGAGCGACCGGTGACGCTCGCCGGTCTCGACGAGCTGGTGCCGGACGCCGGGCGCCCGGTCGCGCCGGAGCCGGAGGAGACTACTCGACGGTGGTCTTGAGGACGACCTTCACGCCGCGAATGGTTCCCTGAAGCGCTGCCTTCACCCGCTCGGCGGCCGCCGAGCCGATGCTGCTCGCGGCATCCACCGCCCCGCCCGCCGCCGCGGCCGCCGCGTCCTCCACGCTGACCGAGGTGTCCTTGGCTACGGCGATGGCGCCCTCCACGGCGCCGACGGCCGCGGCTGTGATGTCGGCACCCACGGCGGACGCCTCGCTCACGGCGCTGCGGCTCGTCTTGCTGATCGCCTCCAGGGTGTCGACACCGGCGTCCGACGACCCCTTGACGGCTCCCACGACCGCTCCCTTGGCGGCGTTGCCGATCGATGCGGCAGCCTGTGACGCTGCCCCGGCCGTGGTGCTCACCGAGTCCGCGGCGGTGAGGGCGGAGAGGCCCACCAGACCGCCGGCCGTCCGGATGACGCCCTTGGCCGCGCCCACCGCCAGGTCGGCCGCGGTCGCGCCTGTCGCCCCGGTCTCGTTCAGCGCGCGCTGGACGGCGGATGCGAGCGTCCCAACCGCCGCTTCGCCGATCTCACCGGTGCCCCGGATGGTCCCGATGATCCCGTCGCGCACGCGGGCTCCAATCTCCTGTTCGTTCATGGCCATCTCCTGTCGCGGTTTCTTTCACTGCAACAAGAATAGGCTCGCGAGGCAAACCACGGTCGGCATCAGACAATGAGCATCGCGTCACCGAAGCTGTAGAAGCGGTACCCGGCCTCCAGGGCGGCCCGGTACGCGGCGAGCAGCAGGTCCCGCGCGGCGTATGCATCGGACCGGTCCATTCGGTGCTGCACGAAGGCGGTCACCAGCAGCAGGAGCGAGCTGCGCGGCAGGTGGAAGTTGGTGATCAGCGCGTCGACGGATGCGAAGGCGTGGGGCGGCGTGATGTACAGGTCCGTCCAGCCGGACGCGGCGCCGTGGTGAGCCGCGGTCTCCAGGACCCGGACGCAGGTCGTGCCGACCGCCACGATCCTTCCGCCGGCGCGCCGCGTCGCGTCCAGTGCGGCACGGGTCTCGTCCGGGATCCGGTACCACTCGGTGTGGATGCGGTGCTGGTCCACGAACTCGCCCTCGAGCGGTCGGAAGGTGTCCAGACCGACGTGCAGCGTGAGCGTCGAGAGACCGACCCCGGCCGCCTCCAGTGCCGCGAGCAGTGCCGGCGTGAAGTGCAGGCCCGCCGTGGGCGCCGCTGCCGATCCGGGAGGACGTGCGTAGACGGTCTGGTATCGGTCCGCGGGCGTGGAGCGATCGTGGATGTAGGGCGGCAGCGGCGTCTCGCCGGCATCGGCCATCACGGCCATGGGATCGCGCTCGAAGCGGACCGCCCGGGTCCCGTCCGCGAGCCGCTCCCCCACCTCGACCGCCTCGCCGGTCGCCAGGCGCACCGTCTCGCCGGCCCGGACCCTGCGCGACGGCCGGACGAGCGCCTCCCACTCCCGCTCGCCAAGGTCCCGCAGCATGAGGAGCTCCACCGCTCCGCCGCTGGCGCGCTCGGCGCGCAGGCGCGCGGGGATGACCCGGCTGTCGTTGACCACCAGCCGGTCGCCGGGGCGGAGCCATTCGGGGAGATCGCGAAACGTGGCATGGGAGAGCACCGGCGCGCCGCGTCGGGAGGCGGCGCGGTCGAGGACGAGGAGCCGCGAGGAGTCGCGCGGCTCCGCCGGGGTCTGGGCGATGGCCCCCGGCGGCAGGGCGTAGTCGAAGTCGTCGACCCGCAGGCGAACCGGCCCGGGACGACGGGGTGCAGGCGGCATCGCCGGACAGCGTAGCGCCCGGCCGGGATGCCCGGCCGGGATGCCCGGCCGGGCGCCATCGGTCTCCGCGAAGGCCCTACTTGATGAGCAGGTTGATCCAGTCCTGGGCGAAGAACACCACGAACGCTGCCGTGACCACCCACATCAGCCAGTGGATCTGGTCCATCTTGCCGCGCACGATCTTGATCACGACCCAGGTGATGAAGCCCGCGCCCATGCCGACGGTGATGTCGTAGGTGAGCGGCATCAGGATCATCGTCAGG
>CAYVLM010000135.1:0-6149 GCA_964452225.1 uncultured Steroidobacteraceae bacterium
CGGCGAGCGCTACGCGCTGCTGCGCTGGGCGCAGCAGGCCTTCCGGAACTTCCGGGTGGTGCCCCCCGGCACCGGCATCGTGCACCAGGTGAACCTCGAGTACCTGGCGGACGTGGTGAGCGCGCGGGCCGATTCGACCGGGGCGATGGTTGCCTTCCCCGACACCCTCGTCGGCACCGACTCGCACACCACCATGGTCAACGGCCTCGGGGTGGTCGGCTGGGGCGTCGGCGGCATCGAGGCGGAGGCGGCGCTTCTCGGCCAGCCGCTCTACCAGCCGATGCCGATCGTCGTTGGCTTCCGCCTCGACGGCGAGCTCCCGGCGGGGGCGACCGCGACCGACCTGGTGCTGACCGTGACCGAGATGCTCCGCGCCCACGGCGCGGTCGGCAAGTTCGTCGAGTTCCACGGGCCCGGGCTCTCGCGGCTGGGCCTGGCCGACCGCGCGACGATCAGCAACATGAGCCCCGAGTTCGGGGCCACCGCGACCCTCTTCCCGGTGGATGACGAGACCCTGCGCTACCTCCGCATGACCGGCCGACCGGACGACGTCGTCGCCCGGGTCGAGGCCTATGCCAAGGAGCAGGGCCTCTTCCGCACGGACTCCACGCCCGATCCGGCCTTCTCCGAGTCCCTGAGCCTGGACCTCGGAAAAGTGGTGCCCTCGGTCGCCGGCCCGCGGAGGCCGCAGGACCGGGTGGCGCTGAGCGACCTGCGGGACGGCTTCGGTGCCGCCTTCGCCGATCGCCCTGCCCAGGCCCCAGTGGCGGTCGAGATGGACGGGGAGCGCTTCGAGCTGCGGAACGGCTCCGTCGTGATTGCCGCGATCACGAGCTGCACGAACACGAGCAACCCGAGCGTGATGGTCGCTGCCGGCCTCCTGGCCCGCAATGCCGTGGCCCGCGGCCTGCGGACGCCGCCCTGGGTCAAGACCTCGCTCGCCCCGGGCTCGCGCGCCGTCACCGACTACCTGGCCGATGCCGGCCTCATGGAGCCGCTCGAGGCGCTCGGCTTCGACCTGGTCGGGTACGGGTGCACGACCTGCATCGGCAACTCCGGCCCCCTCGCCGAGCCGATCGCCGCCGCGATCGAGGGCAACGATCTGGTCGGGGTGGCCGTCCTCTCCGGGAACCGGAACTTCGAGGGCCGCATCCATCCGCTGGCGCGGGCCAGCTACCTGGCGTCGCCGCCGCTGGTCGTCGCCTTCGCGCTCGCCGGGCGCATCGATCTCGACCTCACCAGCGAGCCTGTGGGGACCGGGGCCGACGGGCAGCCCGTCTTCCTCGCCGACCTGTGGCCGTCCCGGGAGGAGGTGACCCGGGTGGTCGCCGAGCGGGTGCGGTCCGAGGTCTTCACCCGCAACTACGCCTCGGTCTTCGACGGCGACGAGCGCTGGGCAGCGCTTCCGGTGCCGCCGGGCGACCGCTATGCCTGGGAGCCAACCTCGACCTACGTGGCCCGACCGCCCTTCTTCGAGGGGGTCACGGCGGAGCCGGAGCCGCTCTCCGACATCACGGGCGCCCGCGCGCTGGCCGTGCTCGGCGACAGCGTGACCACCGACCACATCTCGCCGGCCGGAACCATCGTCCGCAGCTCGCCGGCCGGTCGCTGGCTGATGGAGCGCGGCGTGGAGCCACGGGACTTCAACTCCTATGGATCCCGTCGCGGCCACCACGAGGTGATGGTCCGCGGCACCTTTGCCAACATTCGCCTGCGGAACCGCCTCACTCCCAACGCGGAGGGCAACGTGACCGAGCACCTGCCCTCCGGCGAGCGCATGACGATCTTCGAGGCGTCGGAGCGCTACGCGGCCGAGGGGACGCCGCTCGTGATCCTCGCCGGCCGGGAGTACGGATCGGGGAGCAGCCGCGACTGGGCGGCGAAGGGCCCCTATCTCCAGGGCGTGCGAGCGGTCATCGCCGAGTCGTACGAGCGGATCCACCGATCCAACCTGGTGGGGATGGGGATCCTCCCCCTCCAGTTCCTTCCCGGGGAGAACGCCGAGACGCTCGGCCTGACCGGTCGCGAGACGTTCAGCATCGACGGGATCGCGGACGGCCTCCGGCCGCGCGCCGAGCTGAGCGTCCGCGTGGGCGGCGAGGACGGAAGCGAGCGGCGGTTCCGGGCGGTGGCCCGGCTCGACGGCGAGATCGACGTCCGCTACTACAGGAACGGCGGTGTCCTGCAGACCGTCCTTCGCCGGCTGGCCTCCGAGCCGACGGCCTGACGGCGTTGCCGGGCGGCACGCCATCGGTCTAGACTCGCTGGGCGTACCGCACCGCATCCTGTTGGAGAGTGCTCCGTGACCCTCAGCTCCGCCGAGGACCTGCGCGCCAAGATCCGCGAGGTGCCGGACTTTCCCAAGCCCGGGATCCTGTTCTACGACATCACGACCCTTCTGAAGGACGCGGAGGCCTTCAAGGAGGTGATCGACCGGATGGCGGCCCAGGTCGCCGACGCCAAGGTCGACCTGGTGGTGGGCATGGAGTCGCGGGGGTTCATCTTCTCGGCACCGCTCGCCTACCAGCTCGGCGCGGGGTTCGTCCCGGTGCGCAAGCTCGGCAAGCTCCCGGCGGAGACCATCGAGGTGGAGTACTCGCTCGAGTACGGGACCGCGACGCTCGAGATCCACAAGGATGCGATCGAGCCGGGGCAGCGGGTGCTGATCGTCGACGACCTGCTCGCCACCGGGGGAACGGTGATGGGCACCATCGAGCTCGTCCGGCGCCTCGGCGGCGAGATCGCCGGCCTCTCCTTCATGGTCGAGCTCCGGGCCCTGAAGGGGCGCGAGAGGCTCGGCGAGTTCACCATCAACACGCTGCTCACCTACTAGGCGGACCGGGAGGCTCGACGGACGATGGCGGTGGCGCAGTCCGGGCAGAGAGCCCGCGCCGTCACGGATCGCGACGCGATCGTGGCCTTCCTGCGCACCGACCGCCTCTACGCTGCCTACGCGCTCGGTGACCTGGACGGGCCCCACCGGCGCCAGACCACCTGGGGAGTCGCCTACGATGCCGCCGGGATTCCCGTCGCGCTGGCCGAGCACCACGAAGGGCTGATCCCCCAGCCGCTCTTCCTCATGGGTGACGCGGACGGCTGCCGCAGCCTGCTCGAGACGGTCATCAAGCCCCGGGACGCCTACTTCCAGGCGGGGGAGGAGCACCAGGCGGCGATGGACACGGTCTACAGCCTGGACGCGCCGACTCGCATGCTGCGGATGGTCGTCGACCGCGACACCTTCGTTCCGTTCGCCGGCCCGGCCGAGGCCCTCCACCCGGCAGACATCGACGACCTGAACCGGCTGTACCAGCTCGGCTTCCGGACCGGATTCCCGATGTCGATCCTCTCCGAGGGGATCTACTTCGGGGTACGGGTGCGCGGCCGCCTGGTGAGCGCCGCCGGCACCCACGTCGTCAACCCGCGGGAGGGGATCGGCGTGGTCGGCAACGTGATGACCCACACCGACTTCCGCGGCCACGACTTCGCGAAGATGGTCACCTCGGCGGTCACCGCCGAGCTGCTGCGGCGCCTGCCCGACGTGGCGCTCAACGTCCATTCCGACAACGCCCCGGCGATCGCCGCCTACACCCGCCTCGGCTACCGTGTGCACTGCCACCTCGTCGAGCAGCTCGGGCATCGACGGTCGGGAGGCTGGGGGATCATGCGACCGATACGAGAGGCGATACGACTGACGTGGCAACGCAACCCGGGGTGAGCGAGACCCCCCACGACGTGGCCGACATCGGCCTGGCCGATGCCGGCGCGCTGAAGATCGAGTGGGCGGATCGGCAGATGCCGGTCCTGGCCGGCATCCGGGAGCGGTTCGCTGCGGAACGGCCGCTCGAAGGCTGGCGCGTCAGCGCCTGCCTGCACGTGACCTCGGAGACCGCCAACCTGATGCGGACCCTGGTGGCGGGCGGGGCCGATGCGGTGCTGTGCAGCTCGAACCCGCTCTCCACGCAGGACGACGTAGCCGCATCGCTGGTGGTCCACCACCGGATCCCCGTCTACGCGATCAAGGGCGAGGACCGGGACAGCTACTACCGCCACATCTCGGCGGCGCTCGACCATCACCCTCAGGTGACCATGGACGACGGCGCCGACCTGGTCACGGCGCTCCACACGCAGCGTACGGAGCTGCTGGCCGACGTGGTTGGCGGCACCGAGGAGACGACGACCGGGGTGATCCGGATGCGGGCCATGGCCTTCGACGGGAAGCTGCGCTACCCGGTCGTCGCCGTCAACGAGGCGATGACCAAGCACCTCTTCGACAACCGCTACGGGACGGGGCAGAGCGCCATCGACGGCGTCCTCCGAGCGACGAACGTCCTGTTCGCCGGGAAGAGCGTGGTGGTCGGCGGCTACGGCTGGGTCGGGCGCGGGATCGCCTCGCGCGCGCACGGGCTAGGCGCCAACGTGACGGTCGTCGAGGTGGATCCGATCCGCGCGCTCGAGGCGGCCATGGACGGCTACCGGGTGATGACCGCCGCCGAGGCGGCCGCCATCGGTGACATCTTCATCAGCGCCACGGGGAACCTCAACGTGTGGGGCCGGGATCACTTCCCGGTCATGCGCGACGGGGCGCTCCTGGCCAACGCCGGGCACTTCAACGACGAGTTCGAGCTGCCGGCGCTCGAGGCCCAGGCCGTCTCGAGCCGCGAGGTGCGGCCGTTCACCCGCGAGTACGCCATGGCCGACGGGCGGCGGCTCTACCTCCTGGCGGACGGCCGCCTCGTGAACCTCGGAGCGGCGGAGGGGCATCCGTCGATCGTGATGGACATGAGCTTCGCCAACCAGGCGCTCGGCCTGGAGTGGCTCCGCGCCAACGCCGGATCGCTCGAGCCGGACGTCTACGGGATCCCGGAGGAGATCGACCGCGAGGTGGCACGCCTCAAGCTGCGATCGATGGGCATCCACACCGAGCCGATGACGCCCGAGCAGCTGGCCTACTCACGATCGTGGGAGTCCGGGACGTAGGTCCCGCGCAGGCCCGGGTACCGGTGCCGAGCCCCGGCATCGGTCTGGCGCTACACTCGCCCGAGCGCCCCACGCGTTCGTTCCCGCCGGAGAGCCCATGCCCGATCCTGACAGCCTGACCCTCTTCACCTCCGAGTCGGTGACGGAGGGCCACCCCGACAAGCTCTGCGACGCGGTGGCCGATGCCGTCCTCGACGACGTCATCGCCCGCGACCGCGATGCGCGCGTGGCGGTGGAGGTTGCCACGACCACCGGCCTCGTCTTCGTGCTTGGCGAGGTGACGACCAACGCCTACTGCGACGTGCAGCAGGTGGTGCGCGACACCGTCCGCCAGATCGGCTACGACTCGAGCCACCTCGGCTTCGACTGGGAGACCTGCGGTGCCATCGTGGCGATCAAGGAGCAGTCCCCGGATATCGCCCTGGGCGTGAACGCCGCGCTCGAGTCGCGCGAGGGCCTCGAGCCGGTCGAGCTGGGCGCCGGCGACCAGGGGATGATGTTCGGCTACGCGACCGACGAGACCGCCGAGCTGATGCCCGCCTCGATCGTCATGGCCCACCGCGTCGCACGCCGCCTGGCGGAGGCACGCAAGTCCGGCGAGCTGCCGTTCCTGCGTCCGGACGGCAAGACCCAGGTGACGATCGCCTACGACGCCGCGGGGCGGCCGGTGCGTGCCGACACCGTCCTGGTCAGCACCCAGCACGATCCGGAGGTGGAGCAGACCGAGCTGGCCGCCGCCGTCCGCGAGGTGGTGGTGGAGAGGGCAATGCCCCCCGAGCTGCTGGACCCGATCCACACGCGCTTCCTGGTGAACCCCACGGGCCGGTTCGTGATCGGCGGGCCGATGGGCGACTCCGGGCTCTCCGGGCGCAAGATCATCGTCGACACCTACGGTGGGATGGCTCGCCACGGCGGGGGAAGCTTCTCGGGCAAGGACCCGACCAAGGTGGATCGCTCGGCCGCGTACTACGCGCGGTACGTGGCGGCCAACGTCGTGGCCGCCGGCCTCGCCCGCCGCTTCGAGCTTCAGATCGCCTACGCGATCGGCGTCGCGCATCCGCTGGCGGTCAGCGTCCAGACGTTCGGCACCGCTGCCATCCCGGACGAGCGGATCGTGGCGCTCATCGAGCGGCACTTCGACATGCGGCCGGGTGCCATCATCGCCGAGCTCG
>CAYVLM010000136.1:0-6084 GCA_964452225.1 uncultured Steroidobacteraceae bacterium
GGTCAGCGACGACGAGATCACCCAGTACCCGTTCTTCCGACCGGAGGACGACAGCCCCGAGCTCCGCTACATGGTGGGGCGTCGCGAGGAGCTCGGTGGGTTCCTACCGGCCCGTCATCCGAAGTCGGAGCCGCTCGAGCCTCCCGAACGCGAGACGTTCGAGGAGTTCATGCAAGGCACCGAGGGCCGCGAGGTGTCCACGACGATGGCCTTCGTCAGCATCCTGCGGAAGCTCTTGCGCGACGAGGCGTGGGGCAAGCTGGTGGTCCCGATCGTCCCGGACGAGGCGCGCACCTTCGGCATGGAGGCGCTGTTCCGCCAGATCGGCATCTACTCCAACGTCGGCCAGCTCTACGAGCCGGTGGACAGCGAGAACCTGCTGTTCTACAAGGAGTCGCACGACGGGCAGATCCTCGAGGAAGGGATCACCGAGGCGGGCGCCACGGCGTCGTTCACCGCGGCGGGCACCAGCTACGCGACCCACGGCGAGCCCATGATCCCCTTCTACACCTTCTACTCGATGTTCGGCTTCCAGCGCACCGGCGACCAGATGTGGGCCTTCGGCGACTCGCGCGGTCGCGGGTTCCTGATGGGCGCCACCGCCGGGCGCACGACGCTCCATGGCGAGGGGCTGCAGCACGACGACGGCCAATCCCACCTGCTGGCCTCGGTCCTGCCGAACGTCCGGGCCTACGACCCTGCCTTCGCCTACGAGCTGGCGGTGATCGTGCGCGAGGGGATCCGCCGCATGTTCGTGGAGGGCGAGGACGTCTTCTACTACACGACCATCTACAACGAGAACTGGGTCCAGCCGGCCAGGCCCGATGGCGTCGACGACGGCATCGTGCGCGGCCTGTATCGGTACCGGCCGGCCCAGGTCGACGGGCGCCGGGTCCAGATCCTCGCCTCCGGCTCGATCCTTCACCAGGCGCTCCGTGCCCAGGAGATCCTTGCCGCGCACGACGTGGCCGCCGACGTCTGGAGCGCCACGAGCTTCCAGCAGCTCCGCGTTGACGCCCTGGACGTCGAGCGCTGGAACCGGCTCCATCCGGACGCCGAGCCTCGCGTGCCGTACGTCGTGGAGGCACTCACCGGGACCGCGGGGCCGATCGTCGCCGCCACCGACTACCTCAAGGCGATCCCGGACCTGGTCTCCCGCTGGATCGAGCGACCGTACACCGTCCTCGGCACCGACGGCTTCGGCCGCAGCGACACGCGCGACGCGCTGCGCACGCACTTCGAGGTCTCGCCCGAGCACATCGCCTACGCCTCGCTCCACGGGCTCTGCCTGGTCGGCGCTGCCGATCGTGGGGAGCTGCTGACGCTTCGCGGAGAGCTCGGGATCGACCCAGACCGCGTGAACCCCCAGTTCGCGTAGGACCGTCGCTCGTCCTCGGCGACGGTCCATCCGGTCGCCGCCGTCCATCCGGCCCTCCAGGTCGATCCGTCGCCGCGCGCGCCGCGCGTCCCCGCAAACAGCAGCCAGGCTGCTGGCCAAGACCCTCCCAGGCCACCACCTGTTCTGAACCGGGCCGCTCGTGAGCGTGCCGGCGGACCACCAACGCCCGGATGCTCGCCTTGGACCCGCCTACCAGCACCAGGACCACTGGCAGCGCTGATCCGGGCCGGCAACGCGGCGCCAGTCCTCCAACGGGTCCTGTTTCCCTCCACTTTGCTGCTTCATCTCACGGAATGGCAGCCCGTTATGCAATTTCTCAATATTCTGATGAACATTCTGGCCTTAACCGCTTGACATCGCCGCGGTGATGCGCTAGATTCTGACTCGCAGTTACTAATCCTGCAGTCATGAATCAGCATCTTCAACAACTGAGAGGCAGAAAATGTACGAGCGCATCTACTTCCACCGGGCCGTCAGCGAGGAACGGCTCCGTGAGGCGCGCCAGCGTTCGCTGAGCACGCACGACGGCAAGCGCATCTATCGGCTCGCCGGGCGGCGCTCCGGGCGGAACGCCGGGACCCGCTGATGGCCAGGGACGTCATCTCGACCTGTCCCGTCTGCCAGGGCGAGCTCACCATCACGCGGCTGCAGTGCCGCAGCTGCGGCACGGCGCTCGAAGGCGAGTTCGGCGTCGGCCGCTTCGGCCGGCTCGAGCGCGAGCAGCTCTCCTTCCTGGAGAGCTTCCTGCGCTCGCGCGGCAACCTCAAGGAGATGGAGCGCGAGCTCGGTATCTCGTACCCGACCGTTCGGAGCCGCCTCGAAGGGCTGCTCCGCGCCCTCGGGCTGGGTGACGGCGAGGCCCCGGACGAGGTGGGCTCGAACGAGGAGGCGCCGGTGCAGACGCCATCTGGCTCGGATGAGGCGGGCGCACAGCGCCGCGCGATCCTCGAACAGCTGAAGAACCAGGAGCTGACCGCCGAGGAGGCGGCCGCCCGGCTGCGAAGCCTGGGCAGGAGCTGATCCAATGGCAACCTACGTGCGTCAGCAGGAGATCACCCACCGCATCGGTGCCCAGGGGCGCCTCCAGATCCGGGTCACCGATGCCGATCTGCAGCTGCGGGCGACCGACGGCGACGAAGTGGCCCTGCGCGCGACCTTCGAGATCCACGCCGGCTCCGACGAGGAGGCGGACCGGCTCTTTGACGAGGCGCGCCTGGAGGTCGTTGGGCGCGACGAATCGCTGGAGGTCAGCGAGCGTGATTCTCGCAAGGACCTGGCGTCCACGCTGCGCCGCCTGGTCTCCGGCAGGGACGGAGTGCAGCTCTCGCTGGCCGGAACCGCGCCGCGCGGAACGACCCTGCGCATCGACGGGGTCTCCGGCGACCTCGTCATCGAGGGAATGCGCGGGGAGCAGCGCTACAGCACCGTCTCAGGTGATCTGTACGCCACCGAGCTCGGTGGCAGCGCCCAGGTGACGACCGTCTCGGGCGACGCCACCCTGCGGGCCGTGGACCGCCTCGCGCTGGGCGCCCAGGCCGTCTCGGGCGACATCTCCGCCATCGCGCCCGTGCTCGTCAGCGCGAAGCTCTCGACGGTCAGCGGCGACATGGAGCTCGAGGCGCAGTTCGACCGCGGGGGCGACTTCCGGGCCGACTCCGTCAGCGGCGAAATGGTCATCGGGCTCGTCGGGAGCGCCACCATCGAGGTCCACGGCGTCTCGAGCGACCTGCGGGTCGAGATGGACCACCGGCTCGAGGGCCGGGCCGACCGGCGTCGAGCCGTGATCGGCGATGGAATCCCTCGGATCGCCTTCCATTCCATGTCCGGTGACCTCCTGGTGCGGCAGCCCCGCCGCCTCGAGCCGGCTGCTGCGACGGCCGGTGAGCCGGCGGGGTCCGGGGCCGCGGATGCAGCGAGCACGCCGTCCGACGAGGAGACCATGGCGCTGCTTCGCGCCCTGGAACGCGGCGAGATCGACGTCGACGAGGCCGCCCGGCGCCTCGGGGAGGGCTCCTCGGATGCGTGACGAGCTGGCCACCGTTCTCCGGCTCGTGGCGGACGGCGCACTGTCTCCGGAGGAAGCGGCGCCCATCATCGACGCTCTCACCCGCCCGCCCGAGGGTGGCGGCAGGGCGCAGCCCCCGGCGGGCGGTGCGGACGAGCCATCGGCCGAGGCCGTTTCGTCAGCGCAGGACGCCGGGCGCGGGCGCACGGGCCGACAGCTTCGCATCCGCGTCACCGAGCGCGGACGGCAGGTCATCAACATGCGGATCCCGCTCGCCTTTGCCGACATGGCGTTGCGCATGGTCCCCGGCATCACGCCGGAGCGGGGCGACCAGATTCGCCAGGCCATCGCGACCCACGCGACGGGCCCCATCGTGGACATCGAGGAACCCGACGGCGACGCCGTCCTGATTATCGTGGAGTGAGGGCCATGGAATCAGAGCCGATCGAGATCACGCCGGCGGTCATCGCGCAGGACGCCGGGCGCGCCCGTTCCGAGAGGAAGGGGCCCACCCTGCTCCTCCCGCTCGGGACCCGGGACTTCCGCTTCATCTTCTCCGGGGAGACGGTCTCCCTGCTTGGCGACCAGTTCCACTTCGTGGCACTCGCCTGGCTGGCGCTGCAGCTCACCGGCTCGGGCCTGGCCCTGGGGACTGTGCTCATGACGGCGGGCATTCCCCGCGCGGTCTTCATGCTCGTGGGCGGCGCCTTCAGTGACCGGCTCTCGCCCCGGAACCTGATGCTGACCTCGAACGCCATTCGAGCGGTGGTGGTCGGGGTCCTCGCCACGCTGGTAATCACCGGCAACGCCCAGCTGTGGCAGCTCTACGTGCTGGCCGCGATCTTCGGCGTGGTGGACGCCTTCTTCTACCCGGCAATGAACACGATCGTGCCGATGCTCGTGGCCGACCGGCAGCTGCCGGCGGCCAACGCGCTCATGCAGGGCACCGCGCAGCTGAGCGGCCTGGTCGGCCCGGCCATCGCGGGCTTCGTGGTCGCCGCCGTGCAGACGGGGCCCGCCTTCGCGTTCGACGCAGTGTCGTTCGCGATCGCCGCCGCTGCGCTCGTAGCAGTGCGCGGGGGCCGTCGAGTCGCGGCCGCTGCCACCCCGGATGGCGGGACGGCGCCTGCCCCATCCATGCTCGCAACCATCCGCGAGGGCGTCGCGTACGCCTGGGCGAACCCGGCCCTTCGCGCATTGCTGCTGCTCGTCGCGGCCATCAACTTCGGCTTCACCGGCCCGGTCGACGTCGGAATCGCGTGGATCGCGGACCGTCGCTTCGGGGGGTCGGCCGATTTCGGGTTGCTGCTCTCCGCCTTCGGGGCGGGTGCCCTCGTCGGTGCAGTCATCGCCGGCTCGCTGAAGCGTGTGCCGCGCCTCGGCGCCGTCACCATGGCCATCTGCTTCCTCCTCGGCCTCGGTCTCGCCGCAATCGGCTTCGCGTCGACCATGCTGGTGGCGCTCGCCGTGGACGTCGCCATCGGTCTCGGCGTCGGATTCATCAACGTGCGGACCATCGCCTGGATCCAGGCCGAGGTACCGGACACCCTGACGGGCCGGATCATGAGCCTGGTCATGTTCGGCTCCCAGGCTCTGGGCCCGCTGTCCCTCGCCATCGCGGGCGCCATCATCGATGTCGGCGCGGTGACCGCGATGTTCGCGGTCGCAGGCGGGATCGTGGTGCTGGCGTCGCTCGCCGGCATCGCCTGGGGCGTACCGAGGCTCATGCAGGAGGCCGGCGTCCCGGCCGATTGACGGCGGTTGCCCACGGGCCTTCGCCGGGGCGACTTGGCGGCCATGGGGGGGCCGCCGCCGTGCTCTAATAGGCCACGGCATGACCGCCCGACGCCAGCCCGATCGTTCGTCCGGCGACGGGCCGCGGAGGGTTGACCCGTTCCTGGAGGTCCGCGAGACCCACCGTGGCCGGCGGCCGGGTGACCGACGGGTCCGCATCGTCCGCCCGTTCGAGGCGGAGTTCGAGCGTGGCGAGGGCGGCCGTCACCTCGTGGCCTCGGAGCGCACATTCCTGCGCGGTGCCGGCTGGCGCGGAGCGCTGCGCGCGCTTCGGACCGTGCTCATCGGCCGTCCGATCTCGACGCGGCGCGAGCACACCGAGCGGCTCACCAAGCTCAAGGCGCTGGCCATCTTCAGCTCGGACAACATCAGCTCCTCGGCCTACGGTCCCGAGGAGATCATGCGCGTGCTGGCCTTCGCCAGCCTCGGGGCTCTGAACCTGACGCTGCCCCTCGCCGGCATGATCGTCCTGATGCTGGCCATCGTCACCGCCTCGTACCGGCAGACCATCCGGGCCTACCCCAGAGGTGCCTCGAGCTACATCGTGGCCAGCGACAACCTTGGCGACCGCCTGGGAGTGCTGGCGGCGGCGGCCCTGCTCATCGGCTACGTGGTGACCGTGGCTGTGTCCATCTCGGCCGGGGTGCTGGCCATGACCTCAATCATCCCCGGGCTCTTCCCGATCCGGGTCTGGGTGACCATAGCGTTCGTGGCGCTGCTGACGATGGGCAACCTGCGGGGGATCCGCGAGTCGGGGTCGATCTTCATGGCGCCGACCTACCTGTACCTGATGGTGATGTTCGGGCTCCTCGCGTACGGGCTCTTCCGCGACTTCTCCGGCACCCTGCCCACATACGTCGCTCCCGCCGAATGGAAGGCGTCGTTC
>CAYVLM010000137.1:0-6064 GCA_964452225.1 uncultured Steroidobacteraceae bacterium
GAGCCGAGCGCCATCAGGAACACGAACATCAGGAACGGGAGGATGAAGTTGATCCCGTCCTGGCCGCCCAGGTGGACGAAGACGAGGCCAACGAAGCCCAGCGCGCCGAAGTACGAGAGGACGATGCTCAGGACCAGGTACAGCGGCGCCACCGCGCTGCGCAGGACGATGGCCAGCAGCAGCGCGATGAGGACGGCGACGATGGGGATGATCCGCTGCAGGTCGCTGCCGGAGATCAGGCTCACGTCGGCCGCGAACTCGACCACGCCGAAGACGCCCGACGCCGACGCACCGGCGGCGTTCGCCACGCGCGTGACGTCGGCTCGCATGGGCGCCACCGCGTCGAGCGCGGCCGGGCTCGACGCGTCACCGCCGGCGAAGGCGACCGAGAACTGCACCGTGCGCCCGTCCGGGCTGATGAGCTGCGAGGTCGCGCGGTAGGCGTTGTACAGCTGGGCCGGGACGGTCGCCGTGAGGTTCGCCGGCTCGTCCGGAGGCAGCTGGCGCGCCGGACCGAGCGTGGCATGCAGCCCGACCAGCTGATCGGTCGTCAGCGGAATGCCGTTCGGGTTGAGCGGGCCGACGAGGCCGCTGAACTCCGAGAGCTCGGTCAGCCCTGTCTGGGCCGTGTCAAGGACCGACGCGTCGTCCCAGACGGTCTGCGGAAACCGCATGAGGACCGCGCTGCGGCCCGCGGTCGAGGACGGGAAGTGGGCGTCGATGAGCGCGCTGCCGGCGGCCGAATCGGTGCCCTTGGGGCTGCCGGTGACGTCACCGAAGCCGGCGACGCCCACCGTGAGCAGCGTGGCGCCCAGCCCGCCGAAGAGGACCAGCCCGGCAGCCAGGGTGAGGCCCGGCCGGTGGGTCGCGATCACCCCCACGCGATCCCAGAGGCCACGCTCGCCGTGCGGCACGTGCTTCGTGCTCGTCGGCCAGAAGACCGCGCGTCCCAGGATCGAGAGCAGGGCGGGCAGCAGGGTCAGGCCGGCCAGCAGCATGAGGGCGATCCCGATGGCCAGCGCCGGGCCAAGGCTCTGGTAGAAGGCGAAGTCCGCCAGGACCAGGCTCACCAGGGCCGCGATGACGGTGAACGCCGAGAAGGTGATCGACTCGCCGACGCGGGCGACGGAGCGGACCACCGCATCTGACGGGGACAGTCCGCGTCGCAGCTCCTCGCGCACGCGGAAGACGAGGAAGACCCCGTAGTCGGTCCCCGCCCCCAGCACCAGGACGATGAGCAGCAGCTGGGTGATCGACGAGACCTGCACGCCGATCTTGGTCGACTCGGCGATGACCGGTCCTGACAGGGCAAGGACGAAGGCCGCGGGGATGAGCGTCACGAGCGGTGCCAGCAGGGCCCTGAACGCCAGCAGGAGGAGGAGGACGATGAAGACCACGGAGAGCAGCTGGGTCTGGTCCTGCGACGACCCGGTGGCGGCGACGGTGTCGACCTGGGTCGCCAGCTGGCCGGTGAGGTGCATCTGCAGCCCGGCCGGGGCGTTCACCGTGCCAAAGGTCGCCCGGATGGCGTCCACGACGCCCTTGGCCTCGGGTCCGGCGCTGTAGGCGACCACCGAGGCCTGGATCAGCGCCTGGCGTGCCGCGCCGTCCCGGGAGGTGCCCAGATCGGCGACGAGGGTCACCCGGTCGACGGTGCGGATCTTCGCCTCGAGCCGGTCGATGGCGGTGTTGTCGGCGGCGGTCAGCCCGCCGTCGCGGGCCACGACCAGGGTCGCCACGCCCAGCGAGGTGTTCTGGAACGGCGCCGCCAGCGCGGCGGCCTGCATGCTCGGCGAGTCGGCGGGGAGAAACCCGCTGGTGGTGTCCTTCGCGACGTCGCTCAGGGTGGGCAGCAGCCGGACGCACAGGACGGTGACCACGATCCAGGCCAGGACGACCAGGAACCGGAAGCGTACCGAGGCGCGCCCAAGCGTGACGAAGAATCGGCTCATGAGGCTCCCATGCAGGTCGCGGGGCGGGGCCGCGAAATACTACCCCAGCTCTGCCGGCGACCTCCGGGAGCGGGCATCCGCGACAATGGGCCGATGGATCTCGACGCGCATATCGGCTTCGACGTCCACCTGGCCGCCATCCCGGAGATGGCCCGGCGCGCCGAGCGCCTCGGCTTCGCGGGGCTGTGGACGGCGGAGACCCGGCGCGATCCGTTCCTGCCGCTGGCGCTCGCCGCGGAGCACACCGGGCGTATCGGCCTGGGGACGGCCATCGCCGTCGCCTTCGCGCGGAGCCCGGCGCTGGCGGCGCAGTCGGCCTGGGACCTGGCTCGGCAGTCCGCGGGGCGCTTCATGCTCGGCCTGGGCACCCAGGTGCGGGCCCACGTGGAGCGCCGGTTCTCCATGCCGTGGTCCGGGCACCCGGTCGCCCAGCTTCGCGACTACGTTGGCGCGGTGCGGGCCATCTGGCACGGCTGGCAGAGCGGCGAGGCGGTCCGGTACCGCGGCGAGCACTACCAGGTCACGCTGATGACCCCGTTCTTCAGCCCTCCGCCGATCGAGCATCCTCAGATCCCCATCTGGCTGGCCGGGGTCGGCCCGGGGATGTGCCGGCTCGCCGGCGAGATGGCGGACGGGCTCATCGTCCATCCGCTCCACTCGCCACGGTACCTGGCCGAGGTCGTCCGGCCGGCCATCGCCGTGGGCGCTGCGCGGACCGGGCGCACCGCGGACGCCGTGCGCCTCTCGGGGAGCGTGCTCGTTGGGATCGGCCCGGGAGGCCGGGAGCAGGTCCGCGAGCAGATCGCCTTCTACGCGTCCACGCCGACCTACCGGCCCGTCCTCGCCGTGCACGGCTGGGAGGAGGTGGGCAGCCGGCTCAGCGAGCTCGCCCGCCGGGGCCGGTGGTCGGAGCTGCCGGGGGTGGTGCCGGACGACATGGTCGAGGCGTTCGCGCTGGTGGGTGGCTGGGATGAGCTGGCGGACCGCCTTCGCGAGCGCTACGCCGGCGTCCTCGATCGGGTCGCGCTCTACCGTCCGTTCGGCGACCCGGCCGACGACGACGGCTGGCGCCGCCTGCTTGCCGACCTTGCTGCCCGCTGACCCGGCTCACTCCCCGTCGCGGCGTTCCACCTCGATGCGGAGCTCCTTGCGGAGCACCTTGCCGATCATCGAGCGCGGCAGCTCGGTGCGGAACTCGATGACGTCCGGGCACTTGAAGCGGGCAAGGTTCGCGTGGCAGTGCGCGATCAGCTCCTCGGCGCTGACCTGCGCCCCCGGCTCGAGGACGACGAAGGCGTAGGGCAGCTCCCCGTGCCGCTGCTCCGCGCGGCCGATGACCGCCGCGTCGCGCACGGCGGGATGCGACGTGAGCACCTCCTCGACCTCGCGCGGGTAGACGTTGAGCCCTCCGACGATCACCAGGTCCTTGCGGCGATCGACGATGGTGAAGTAGCCGTCGGCGGAGGCCGTGGCCATGTCGCCGGTCCGCAGCCAGCCCTCGTGCAGGACGGCCTCGGTCTCGGCGGGGCGCTCCCAGTACCCGGCCATGACCTGGGGTCCGCGCACCTCGAGCTCGCCGACCTCGCCGACCGGCATCGGCTCGCCGGATTCCGGATCCACCACGCGGGCGTCGGTCGAGGGGAACGGCAGGCCGATGGTGCCGTTCCGCCGCTCGCCCTGCACCGGGTTGCAGTGCGTGACCGGGGACGCCTCGGTCAGCCCGTAACCCTCCACCACGCGGGCACCGGTGATCGACTCGAACGCGTTCTGGACCTCCGGGGACAGCGGCGACGAGCCGCTGATGCAGGCCTGGATGCTCCGCAGGTCGCGCTTGGCGGCATCGGGATGATGGGCCAGCGTCTGGTACATGATGGGGGCGCCCGGGAAGAGCCGCGGCCGGTGCTTCTCGATTGCCGCCAGGACCTGCGCCGCGTCGAACCGGGGGATGAGGATCAGCGTGGCACCGGTGACCATTGCGTAGGTCATGACCACGGTGAGGCCGTAGATGTGGAAGAACGGCAGCGCGGCGAGCACGCCGAAGGAGTCCTCGCGGAGGATCGCCGGGTTCCACATCGTCACCTGGACGGCGTTGGCGACCAGGTTCCTGTGGGTGAGCATCGCCGCCTTCGGCGTGCCGGTCGTGCCGCCCGTCGGCTGGAGCACCGCCACGTCGCCCGGCGTCGCGGCGGAGGCGAACGGCTCGCGGGACGCCTCGCGGAGCAGGCGGAACAGGTTGGGCGTTGCCGGCGTATCCGGCACCGGGTGCCACGTCCCCTCGCGGCGGGCGCGGATCGGGTAGAGCCACTTCAGCGGGACCGGGAGCGAATCGGGAATGGTGGTCACCGCCAGCCGCCCGGGTCGCCCCCGGGCATCGCCGCCCGAGCCACCTGCGGCGAGCGACTGCAGGCGCGGGACGAGCGAGTCGAGGGTGACCGAGACCTTCGGCCGGGTCTCCGCGAACAGCTCGGCGAGCTCGCGCTCGACGTACAGCGGGTTCATGGGGACCGCCATCGCGCCGGCACGCATGACGCCCGTGAAGGCGATGACGAAGGCGGGGCAGGTCGGCAGGTGGAGGCTCACCCGGTCCCCCTTCTCGACGCCCATGCTGCGCAGCACGTGCGCGAAGCGGTCCACCGCACGGTCGAGCTCCGCGAACGTGGTGCGCGCCCCGAAGAAGACGAGCGCCGTGCGGTCGGGATGGCGAGCGGCCGCCTCCCGCAGCAGCCCGTCGACGGTCTGCTCCGGAACCTCCACCTCGGCCGGCACGTTCGCCTCGTAATGGGCCAGCCACGGCCGCTCCGTGGCGGCGGACGGGGACCGGGGACCGCTGGCGGTCATCTCCTCCTCCTCAGGCCGGGTACCCGCCGGCGGCCGTGATCGCCGCGGCCACGCGGCGCCCGAGCGCTACCTGGTCGACCGGCTCGCTGCGCAGCAGGCGACGCACGCCGGCCACCAGGGTCCGCGCCTCGTCGCCCGTCACCACGCTGGGGGCTATGGCCTTGGCGCGCGCCTCGACGGCCGCGGTCCGCTGGGCGACGAGCAGGCGCGCCAGGTCGGCATGGAGCGGGGAGCCCGACTGGACGGCGCGCCCGACGGCGCTCTCCATGGCGAACAGGTCGATGGCCAGGTCGGCGAGGGCGGCCAGGACCTCCTGCTCCTCCTCCAGCGCCGTGCCCCAGCGCTGGACGGCGGCGCCTGCGAGCAGGAGCGCGACGGTGCGGGTGCCGGCAACCGCCGCCTCCTCCGCGGCGAAGGGACCCGAGAAGGCAGGAAGGTCGCCGCCAAGCAGCGCGTCGGTGGCACGCTTCGCCGGACCGAGCAGGTCGAGCCGGCCGGACGCGGCCCGGCGCAGGAGCATGCCCGGCACCAGCAGGCGGTTGATCTCGTTGGTGCCCTCCCAGATGCGGTGGATGCGCGCGTCGCGGTACGCGGCGGCGGCCGGGTACTCCTCGATGTACCCGTATCCGCCGTGGATCTGCACCAGCTCGTCGACGACGGCACCCAGCTCCTCCGATGCGTGCACCTTGGCCAGGCTGCACTCGACCGCGTACTCCTCGAGCGCGCGCCGCACCGCCTCGGTGGAGTCGGCCGCCGGCGATCCGGTGGCATCCTCGGCCGCTGCCAGGCTGGCCTCGAGCAGGCCGCCGATGCGGTAGACGGCCGACTCGACGCCGTAGGTGCGGACCGCCATCTGGGCCAGCTTGGCGCCGATGAGCGCAAAGCCGGTGAGCTTGCGCCCGAACGCGCTTCGCTCCGATGCGTAGCGGGTCGCGATGCCGATCGCGGGGCGCATGCCGCCCAGGCAGGCGGCGGCCAGCTTGAAGCGGCCAACGTTGAGGATGTTGTAGGCGACCCGGGTCCCCTTCCCCACCTCGCCCAGCAGGTTCTGAGCAGGCACCACCACGCCGTCGAGGATCACCGGACAGGTGGAGGCGCCGTGCAGGCCCATCTTCTCCTCCTCCGCACCGATCGAGAGGCCGGGGGTCTCCCGTTCCACCAGGAAGGCGCTGAAGGCCTCCCCGTCGATCTTGGCGTAGAGGGTGAACAGGTCGGCGAAGGCGGCGTTGGTGATGAACTGCTTCGTCCCGTCAAGCCGCCACGAGCCGTCCGGC
>CAYVLM010000138.1:0-5994 GCA_964452225.1 uncultured Steroidobacteraceae bacterium
CGTCAAGCCGCCATGAGCCGTCCGGCTGGCGGCTGGCGCGGGTCCGGATGCCCTGCGCGTCGGACCCGGCGCCTGGCTCGGTGAGCGCGTAGGCGCCGACCCGGGTGCCGTCGGCCAGGCCGGGGAGGTACGTGCGCTTCTGCTCATCGGTCCCGAAGAAGACGGTGGGCAGCGTCCCGATGCCGGTGTGCGCCGCATAGGTCACCGCGAACGAGCCGGTCGTCGCCAGCGCCTCGTTGACGACCAGTGAGCTGATCCTGTCCAGGCCAGCTCCTCCGTAGGCCTCGGGCACGTCGATCCCCAGGTAGCCGTCCCGCCCCAGCCGCTCCAGCAGCTCGCGGTGGGTGGCGTAGTCCTTGGCCTCCACCTTCTCGCGGCGGGGATCGACCTCCTTGGTGACGAAGCCGGCGAGCGCGTCGCGAATGGCCCGATGGTCGTCCGACAGCCGCTCGGGCGTGAAGATGCTGCCCGGCTCGGCCGGACCCACCATGAACGCGCCGCCGGGCGGCGCCGCCCGCTCAGACACCTCGGTGGTCATGCCGCCTCCTCCTTCGCCGGAGCCGATGCCGTTGCCTGCCGGACTGGCTGCCTGCCGCCCAGCCATTCGATGACGCCCGCGGCGCCCTGGCCGCCGCCCACGCACATGGTCACCATCCCGTAGCGCGCCTCCCGCCGGGCGAGCTCGGAGAGCAGCTGCACGGTGAGCTTGGCGCCGGTGGCACCCAGCGGATGGCCGAGCGCGACGGCGCCGCCGTTCACGTTCGTGCGCGCCTCGTCGAGGCCGAGCTCGCGGACCACGGCGACCACCTGCGCGGCGAACGCCTCGTTGAGCTCGATGACCGCCATGTCGTCCAGGGTCATCTCCGCCTTGGCCAGCGCCCTGGGCACCGCCTCCACCGGCCCGATCCCCATGATCGCGGGATCGACGCCGGCGGTCGCGAAGCTGACCAGCCTGCCGAGCGGGGTGAGCCCCAGCCGGGCGGCGCGCTCCTCGGTCATGACCAGCATCGCCGCGGCGCCGTCGCTCATCTGGCTCGAGTTCCCCGCGGTCACCGTTCCGTTGGCGGCGAAGACGGGCCGCAGCTTCGCCATCTGGGCAGCGTCCGCGTCATGGCGGATCCCCTCGTCCGCGTCGAACTGCACGGTGCGGGTCGCCGGGCGTCCCTCGGGATCGACCTCGGTCAGCGTGGCGGAGACGGGCGCCACCTCGTCGACGAAGCGCCCCTCGCGCTGCGCGGCCGATGCTCGCTGGTGCGAGCGCAGGCCCCAGGCGTCCTGGTCCTCGCGCGACACCCCGAACTGCTCGGCGACGTTCTCGGCAGTGAGCCCCATGGAGAGGTAGACCTGCGGCCGCGTGTCGGCCAGGAGCGGATCCGGGGTGAAGTGATGCCCGGTCATGGGCACGAAGCTCATGGACTCCATGCCGCCGGCCACCACCACGTCGTAGGTGCCGGCCCGGATGGACTGGCTGGCCAGCACCAGCGCCTGGAGGCCCGATGAGCAGAAGCGGTTGATGGTCATGGCGCTGGCGCTCACCGGGATGCCGGCACCCAGGGCCACCTGGCGAGCGATGTTCAGACCCTGCGCTCCCTCCGGCATGGCGCAGCCGAGGACCAGGTCCTCCACCTCTGCCGGGTCGAAGCCGGGCGCCCGCTCCAGCGCGGCGCGCACGGCGGTCATGGCCAGCTCCTCCGGCGGCGTCTGGCGCAGCGTCCCGCGCGGCGCCTTGCCGACCGCGGTCCTGGCCGCCGAGACGATGACGGCGTCACGCATGGCTATCGGTCCTCATTGCTTCATTCGCTCCTAGTTGCGCAGCGGCTTGCCGGTCTTGAGGGTGTGGCGGATCCGGTCGCGGGTCAGCCGCTCGCCGAGCAGGCGCAGGAACGCCTCGCGCTCCAGGTCCAGCAGGTGGGCCTCGGAGACCGGCGTGCCCTCGGCCACCTCCCCGCCGCTCATCACCCGGGCCAGCTCCAGGACCACGCGCCGGTCGTGCTCGCTCATCTGGCGCGCCACGAGCTGGTTGTAGGTGAGCGACTCCGCGGCCGCGATCCCCCGCCGCCCGAGCACCGGAATGCGCGTTTCGCCGGGCGGCACGTACCCGACGTCGGCGAGCTCCCGCGCCGTGCGCACCGCATCGGCCCACTGGCGGTCGGGATCGGCGGTGACCGGGTCGCAGTCCCGGAGCAGCAGGTACGGCCGCGCGTCCGGGGCTCCCATCGCCACGCGGGCGGTGGCCATGCCGGTGAAGACGTGGCTGAAGAGCGCGAACAGGTCGCTGCGGGCACCCTCGGGCAGCTGCTCGCCGATGCGCCGCGCCATGGCGGTCGATCCGCCCCCTGCGGGGATCAGGCCAAGGCCGACCTCGACCAGGCCGATGTACGTCTCGCGCAGCGCCTGCGCGCGCGCCGCCGCCAGCACCAGCTCCGCGCCGCCGCCGAGCGTGCGCCCCCGCGGCGCCACGATCACCGGCACCGGCGCGTAGCGGATTGCCTGGATGAGCTCCTGGAAGCCGCGCACGGCCCGTTCGATCTCGTCCCACTCCCCCTCCTCCGCCTCGATCAGCAGGAGGGCCAGGTTCGCCCCCGCGGAGAAGTCGGGGGCCTGCGTGCCGATCACCAGTCCGTCGTAGCGCGCCGAGGCGAGCTCCACCGCCCGGCGGCCGATGCTGATGGTGTCGACGCCGATGATGTTGAGCTTGCCGTGCAGCTCGAGCCCCAGGATTCCATCCGGCAGCTCCACGGCGGTGGCCGCGGCGTTCGACGGCAGGCCGGCGCCCTGCGACGCGGCCCGGGCGGTGACGAGGTCGAGCGATCCGGGACGCGCGGTGACGGGCCGCAGGGCGCCGGCGCCGAAGTCCCAGCCGGTCCCGTCCGCGTAGTAGGCCGGCGGTAGCGATACCGCCTCGCCGAGCAGGGCTGCACGTGCGTCGGCGCCCACCGCGTCCAGCAGCTGGAACGGGCCGAGCTCCCAGCCGAACCCCCAGCGCATGGCGGCGTCCACGCTCGCCACGTCGCTCGCGATCTCGGCGCCGATGGCGGCGGCATATCCGAGGTTGGCGGCCAGCACGCGCCGCAGGAACTCGCCGGCCGCATCCTGCGCGCCGATGAGCATCGCCACCCGCCGCCCAAGGTCCGCCTCGTTGCGCGCCATCTCGACCGCTCCCGAGCCGACCCGTCGCCGGGGCCGGTACTCACCGCTTTCGAGGTCCAGGGCCAGGATCTCGCCGCTCTCCTTGCGGAAGAAGCCGGCGCCGCTCTTCTCGCCCAGCGCTCCGCGGGCGACGAGCCCGCGCATCAGCTCCGGAACGGCGAAGTCCTCACGCCGGGGATCGTCAGCAAGATCGGCATGGCAGTGATCGGCGACCGCCACCGCAACGTCCACGCCCACCAGGTCCAGGGTGCGGAATGTCGCGCTCTTTGGCCGGCCGATCAGCGGCCCGGTCAGCTCGTCCACCTCGTCGGGGCCAAGGCCCAGCTCCTGCGCGGCGCGCAGCGCGACCATCAGGCCGTGGACGCCCAGCCGGTTGGCGATGAAGGCGGGCGTGTCGCGCGCGATGACGGTGCCCTTCCCGAGCCGCCGCGACGCGAAGTCGGCCATGGCGGCGAGCAGGCCTGGTTCCGTCCCGGGCAGCGGGATCAGCTCGAGGAGGCGCGTGTAGCGCGGCGGATTGAAGAAGTGAGTCCCACAGAAGTGGCGGCGGAAGGCGTCCGACCGCCCCTCGGCGAGCGCACCGATCGAGATCCCCGAGGTGTTCGTGCTCAGCAACGGCCAGTCCGGACGGTCGGCCAGCGCCGCGTCGACCCGTTCGAGGAGCTCACGCTTCGGCTCGAGCTGCTCGATGATGGCCTCGATCACCCAGTCGGCATCGGCGGCGGCCGGCTCCAGCTCGTCGAGCCCGCCGGTCCGGATGTTCTGCAGGTCCGCTGCGGTGTAGAGCGGGGCCGGGCGCAGCTTGGCCGCGCGCTTCAGGCCGGCGTCGGCGATGCCGGCGTCGAGGTCCAGGAGGCGGACCCGCGAACCGGTGCCCGCCAGCAGGCAGGCGATCTGCGCGCCCATGGTTCCGGCGCCCAGGACGACCACGCGCGGGAAGCGGGGCAGGGGGCTCATCGAACGTTCCTCATCGGTCTGCGGTCCTCATCGGTCTGCGCTCCTCGGCCGGAGGCCGCCCAGGAAGAGATCGGCGAAGGCGTCCGCGATCTGGTCGTGGCTCAGCGGACCGTCGGGCCGGTACCACTGCGTGAACCAGTTGCAGGCCGACAGGATGCCGATGCCGGCCAGCCGCACGTCGAGCTCGCGCAGCTCACCGGCGGCGATCCCCTCGGCGATGACCTCGCGCCACTTCGCCTCGTAGGCGTCCCGCCGGGCGATGAGCTCCGCGCGGCGCTGCGGAGCGAGCGAGCGAAGCTCGATCTGGATCAGGCTCAGCTCGTGCGCATGATCGGCCGCGACGCCGAGGTGGGCGTGGATGCCGTTGGCGAGCCGCTGGGTCGGCGTCCCGGGACCGCGGAGGGCGGGCGTGACCCGCTCCTCGAGGAGGTCGAGGGCCCGGTTCAGGATGGCCCACAGCAGGTCGTCCTTGGAGCTGATGTAGTGGTAGAGGCTGCCGCGGTTCATGGCCAGGGCCTCGCCAAGGTCCTGCATGGAGGTGGCGTGGAAGCCACGTTCGCGGAAGAGACGGGTGGCGGTCGCCACCAGCTCTGCCTCCCGGGGACGGACGGTTCCGCTCACCGGCTCTCCGTGCGCCTAGCAGCCGAAATCAAGGAGGTGAGGCTACCAAACGAACGTTTGGTTGGTCAAGAGTGGCCGATGCCGGCCGGGCCGTTCGGCCCTGTCCGGAGCGAGCGTCTGGCGCGACGCTGACGGGTGCAACACGTGGGGGTTGAGGAGGGCATCAGTGGCAAGCATCGGGACCGCGGCCAGCGAGTTCCTTGCCAACAAGCGCGTGGCCGTCACCGGCGTGTCGCGGACGCCGGGGGCCCACGGCAGCAACGCCGTCTACCAGCGGCTCCGCGATCGCGGCTACCAGGTCTTTGCGGTCAACCCCAACGCCACCGAGGTCGAGGGTGACGCCTGCTACCCGGACCTTGCCGCGATCCCGGGCGGCGTCGACGCGGTGGTCATCGGCACCCGGCCAGAGCACGCCGAGGGGACCGTGCGCGAGTGCGTCGAGCTGGGGATCCGGCACGTCTGGATGCACCGCGGGCCCGGATCGGGCAGCGTCTCGCCATCGGCCGCCGCGTACGGTCGCGAGCACGGCATCGCGGTCATCGACGGCGGCTGCCCGTGCATGTTCGACCCGGCCGCCGACTTCGGGCACAAGGCCATGCGCTTCGTCTTCTCGCTGACCGGAAACATCCCGCGTAAGGTCTGAGCATGGACGAGGAGGCAAGACCATCCGTGGTCCAGCCCGCGCCGCCGAAGGGGGTGCTCGGCTGGCTCCTTCGTTCGCCCGTGTACCTCTACCACGCCCACCTGGGGTTCCTCTTCGGCCATCGGTTCCTGCTCCTCGTCCACGAGGGGCGACGGACCGGGCTCAGGCGGGAGACGCCGCTCGAGGTCGTGCGCTACGACCGCGCAGCCCACGAGGCCGTGGTGGCCGCGGGCTGGGGGCGCAAGACCGCGTGGCTCCACAACGTGGAGGCCGGGCTGGCCAGGGAGGTCTGGATCGGCCGCGAGCGGTACACACCCGTGTGCCGATTCCTCGCCACGGAGGAAGCCGCCGGGGTGCTCGAGGACTACGAGCGCCACAGCGGGCTGCCGAAAGGCATCGTCCGGGGGGTGCTCAGCCGGCTCCTTGGCTGGCGCTACGACGGCTCTCCTGCGGCGCGGCGGCGGGCCGTGGAGCAGATGCCGCTCATCGGGCTGAGGCCCGCCACGATGGCCAACGCATCCCCGACGCCCCGGACGTAGTCCACGCGCCGCGGGTGGGCCCTCAGCTGATCGCGTCCAGGATCGACTCCAGGGCGCGGAGGTGCACCGGGCCCCGGAACTCGT
>CAYVLM010000139.1:0-5963 GCA_964452225.1 uncultured Steroidobacteraceae bacterium
TCAATCCCTGCCACCCTTCCGTCCGCGATGAGACGCTGGAGGCGGCGCAGGAGGGAGTCGCGGCCGACGAACGGCCACTCCATCCACGGATGTTAGACGAAGGGGATCCCCCAACCGCCCGCCGGTGGTCAGCCGGCGGGCTCCATTCGCCAGGCGGCCGACGGCCGCGGCGACGCGACCATGAGCAGCCCCACCACCGGCGCCCAGACCATGACCGCGGCAACGGCCATGTAGGAGACCGGGCTGGCCAACGCGATCGCGAGGAGCACGCTCGCGATGCCGAGCCAGCGCGGCATGGTGCTCCCCGCCAGCCCCGCCAGGCCCGCCGCTCCGACGAACGCCGCCAGCACGAACGGCATGGCCGTGCCGACGATGCTGCCGTACACGTCGTAGACGACGATGGCTGTTGACGTCGAGATTCCACCGGCCGTTTCGGCACGCCCGGCACCGACCAGCAGCACGGCGAAGGCCGCCACCGCCAGAGTGCCCGCCGCGGCGCCACCGGCCAGCGCGATGTCCGGCAGGAAGATCGAGCCGAGCAGTGCGAGATACGACCCGGTCGTGACCTGGGAGACATGCGCCATGCAGAACGCCACGAGGCTGTCGCCGCTCGGCAGGTAGTCGAAGTTGCCCATGGTGATCGCGCCGGCGACGAGCAGGACCGCGAACAGGGCGCCGCTCAGCGGCGCCAGGCGGGCAAGGGTGCGAGTGTTCATCTCTCCTCCATCCGGGGCTGCCCGGATTGTTCGCGCCACCGATCCCGCGGTCACGGGGTGCCGGTCCCGACCGAAGCGGGATTTGCCGTTGCTGCGCTCTGCCCGAAGGGGGCCTGCAGCTCTGAGCGCCAGCGCCGCTTGTGCTGTCCCGTATCGTCGGTCCGTTGAGCAGATCCGAGCAGAGGTGAGAGTGTGCAGATCGTCAGCAGCCAGCCAATCGTCCTGATCGGCCCCGGCTCGGAGTGGCTTTGGTCAGCCATCAGCGGGCTTGCCCTCATCGTGACGTTCGTCGCCATCTGGCGGCAGCTCCGTGCAGAACGGGACATGAGCGCCTTCGAGCAGCTGACCCGGCTCGAGGAGGGCTGGATGGACGAGACCCTGACGAGGGCGAAGCTCAGGGTGGCGCGGGCGACCCAGAAGGAGGAGGCCGCACCGTGGGGGGCCGCGCTGGCAGTTGGGGCCTTCTGCGAGCGGATCGCCAGCCTCGCACACGCCGGCCACATCAGCGCCCGGGCCATGTGGGAGTCGAACGGCCTCGAGTTCCTGTTGTGGTGGGTGCTCCTGGAACCCGAGGTCCGCCGGTTCCGCGAGGAAGAGGGCCAGCACAATGCCCTGGAGCACTTCGAGTGGCTGGCGACGCAGCTTGCCCGCCTTTCGGCGCAGGCGAGGATACAGTCCCTGGATTCGGCAGCGGTGAGCCGGAGCCTCGCCCGCTACATCGAGGCGTACGAGGAGCGGCTCAGCATGCTGGAGCAGAGCCGGGCCGTGCCGGTCGTCACCCCGAACACGGCGCGAGTCCTCGGCAACCCGGAAGCCGGGACGGCCTGAGGCCGGTTGGATCCCGCGCTCCTAGCGCAGGACTCTCACCAGACCGATGAGGAGCCCCACGATCGCGATCGCCGCCGGGCTCAGGAAGCCCTTGCCGGACACGAGGTAGTCGGCGGCGAAAACCCACTGCGATTCCGGCAGTGATCATGCCGAGCCAGGTTGGACCGATCGCGATCAGGGCGACTCCGAACAGGAGCAGACCTGCCAGCCAGAGCCAGTACGTCGCGACCTCGGGGAGCGGATAGCGACCGGAGTACCCACCCCGGGGATCGGTCGTCTGCAGGTAGAGGAAGTACAGGCCGGAGGCCGCCCCGGCCACCACGGCCAGGGCCCCGGCGGTGGACAGCCAGGCGCTCGGGGACGCGGCGAGATGGATGGCGAGCGCCACGAACCCTGCCGTCGCCCGACGCGACCGAAATCCTTCGCTTCGGAAGCAGCGCATCCCCAGGCCCGCCGCCCATGCTGGATTCCTGGCGCAGCACCTGCGCTGATCCTGGCGCTGACGGCTCTCAGCGGGCTCCGTCCGCGATGGACGGGATGTCCAGACCCAGGTGATGCGCCAGCGCCGACCGCACACCGGCCCGGATGCGGCGGTCAGCCACGGTGCCGAGCGGCGTCCCGCGGACCCGCCGCAGGGAGATGGTGCGGACCTGGCTGGTCAGGATCACCCCGTCGCGGGTCTGACCTGCCTCGCCGGCGGGGATCGGAACGTCTCCCGGATACCGAGCCTCCGAGCGCGCGGCGGTGATGGGACAGACGGACGCCAGCCCGGACCGATGGAACGGCTCGTAGGAGACGATGAGCGCACGGCGCTCCCCGGCCTGCTCGTGCCCCTGCACCGGATCCAGGTCGACGACGACCACCGACCAGCGCAGGGGGGCGCTCAGGCCGGCCACGTCTCACGATCGGCGGCGCGGTAGCCCGCCTCCGTCTCCTCCGCCTCGGCGATAAAGGCCGGGTCCGATGCCGCCGCCTCCCACACCTCGCCTTCGTCGGCCTCGCGAAGGCGGCGCTCGAGCTCGTCCACGGCGAGCTCCACCACCGCATCCTGCGAGGGAGCGACGTGATAGCGCTCCGCCATCTCCCGCACGCGGCGGATCGTGGCGGGGGCCAGGTTGTACGTGCGCTTCACCCGTGCCGGCATGGACCGATGCTGCCACGTCCATATTTGGGTGTCAATCCGGACGTGACGTACGCCGCCACGCTGGTGCCCATCGCGGCTCTGCCGCTCCCGGAGTCCGGCGCCTGACCGCTTCTCCCGCTCGTCAGGTGTCGGCGGGGTGGCGGATGCCGGTCCAGCCCGGCTGCATCCAGGGCGGAGCCTCCAACAGGCCCGGGGGAACGGGCAGCAGCTCCTGCGCCTCGCGATTCCGCCGCTCCGAGCCCAGGCCCCAGATGCCGGCCCGCAGCGTGGGGTGGTTCACCAGGGGACGCAGGTCGTCGACGCGGAGCTTGCGCATCCCCACCAGCAGCAGCACCTCGAGGTTGGGGGCCGCCGCGACCGGGCGCAGTTCGGTGATGCCGAGCATGGTGTCGAGCGAGATCCAGCGGAGCTCCGGCGAGCCAGCGAAGGACGGCAGGGACGTGACGGAGCGCGTGGAACCGAGCACCAGGTAGCGCAAGCTCGGGATTCCCGCCAGCGGCGCCAGGTCATGGCTGCCACGCAGCCGATAGAGCTCCACCAGCTCCAGCCTTCCGACGTCGGGCAGGAGCTCCAGCGAGCGCACCGTGCCAAGCCCGCTCGTGAACCGCTGCAGCCGGGTGAGCGGAAGGAGGAGCTCCACGTCGATGGAGCCGATGGCGAGGCGCTCCAGGCTCCGGAGAGAACCCAGCGTATCCACGTCCTTCCATGTCCCGTTCACCCCCAGGCGTCGCAAGGCCCCGAGCGCGCCGACCGGGCGCAGGGAGACGCGCCCGAGCGTGTCGCCAACGGTGAGCCTCTCGAGGCTGTCGCGCGCGTGGCGCAGACCGTCGAGGGTGCGAAGCGCGAGCGACTCGACCGTCAGGGAGCGGAGCGTGGGCGTGAATCGCAGCCATGCGAGATCGTCGCCACCGCTGACCCGAAGCGAGACGTCCGTCCGTTCCGCGGTCAGCTGACCGATGGCGGCCCATGCATCGTCGTCGAGCTCGCGCGGCACCCAGATGGACGTCTCGTCCGGCTGCAGGGGAACCAGCTCATCCGGAGCGCCGAACCGGATGCGACGTGATCGGCCCCTCATTCCATCCATTCTGCACCGCCACCGAACGGCCGCACCTCCACCGTGCCGTCCGGCACTTGTGGGGTGTCCGATGCCGCCGATGCTTCGCATCGATGAGGGAACGGGCCACGAGCTACTCGACTCCCACGCTGCCGACGCCGGCTCACGCGGGCGCGGCGACCGTCACTGCCCACGACCGGCGGCAGCGCATCGAGCTCATCGCGCTGCTGGCGCTGCTGCTCGTCACCCTGGCCGGCTCGTTCGCCAAGGGCCAGGACATCTACGTCTTCGCCTACATCATGACCATCGTCGTGGCGATCGGCGGACCCCGTCGCCATGGCCGTCCGTGGAGCGCCATCGGGCTCAAGGGCGGGTTCGGCGCGGACCTGCGGCGGGTCTGGTATCTCGCCGGACTCGACGCGCTGGTCTTCCAGCTGCTGCCGCCCACGCTCATCGTCGCGGTGGTGCTCGGCTACGGTGGCGATCTCGTCCACCACATCACCGACCGGCTGCCCATGGACCCGGTGTCCGCGGCGGGCCTGGCGGCCATCGGCGGCTTCCTGGCGCTGGCGCTGGTCCTTACCCTGGCCGAGGAGATCGTGTTCCGGGTGATCATCCAGGAGCGCCTGGCCTGGTTCATCGGCACGCCGGCAGCCGTCGTTGTGGCCGCGGTCCTGTTCGGGGTGACCCACGCCGTCGGTGCGTCGGGGAGCCCGCAGGTCGTGCTCAGCGACATCGCCGGGGTTACGCTGGACGGCATCTTTTTCGGGGCCATCTACGCGAAGACCCACAACCTCGCGGTGACGTGGGCAGCCCACTACGCGGCCGATGTCGTGGGGATCCTGGCCCTCCTGACCATCTACCGCCCGATCTAGGCCGAGCCGGACCTCGGGCCCATGCGCGCAGATCCGATGCCGCCTCAAGCCGTGCCGTTGGGGCATGATGCCGTCATGGAGAGCACTTCCACGTCACCGGACACCGCGAACGACCGGCTCCAGGATCGTGTCCACGAGCTTGCCGACGAGCTGGGCAACCTCCTGATCCGGCAATGGGCTCTCGAGACGTACCTGGGTCTCAGGCACGCCGATCCCGTCCACGAGCCCCGACCGGCGGATGAGCTCGCCGCCTACGCGGGCACCTACCGGATCTTCTCGGACATCATCACGGTGACGGTCGACGGCGATCACCTCCTCGCCAAGGAGAAGGCGACGGCCGAGGTCATTGCGCAGCTCGGCAGCGACGTCGACGCCGACGAGCCGCCGGCTCCGATCGGGATGCTCCCCGGCTCAGGCGACCGGTGGGTCGTGCCGTCCGGACCGTCCCGGGGCTCCAAGGGCTTCTTCACGCGCGACGGCGACGGTCACGTCATCGGCATCCACTACCACGGCCGCTTCGTGCCCCGCGTCGAGAGCTGAGGGAAGGACCGGCCCTCAGCCCTGGGCGGCCGAGACGAGCGAGTAGAAGCTCACGATGGCGACCGACAGCTGGACGCACAGGGCGAGCGCATAGAGGGCCGGCGAACCGAACACGAAGGCGTTCACCCAGAACAGCAGCGTCGCCGTCGGACCGAGCGCATACAGCAGCATCGCTGCTCCCGTCAGGGTGCCACCGGCCCGCAGCAGCTGGCGGCCGCGCCAGATCACGATCCCCGTCGCATAGACGGCCACCCCCGCGCTGGACACGACGAACGCCGCTCGCGGGTCGCCGAGCCACGCGAACACGATCGACGGCGCGAGTGACTCGAACATCACGTTGAAGCTGGTGGACACGATGGCCCGCTGGCGGATGCGCATCGCCGGATGCCACGAGCCGCCGGGCGGCTCCAGGGTCGACGTCACCGCGGTGAACCCGGCCACGATGACGGCGATCGCGGCAATCCCCAGCAGGAGCGATTCACCCGGCATGCCGCGGAGTCTAGCGCGCGGCAGGGACGTCCTCTGGTAGCCGCGCTCGGCTGCGGACTTTGCGACTGATCTGATGGGGGTGCCAGACCATCGGGCTGAGAAAGGGCGGTCCGACTATCGTTGGCTCGCGCGCCTGAAGCCAATCACGCCGCGAACCACGAGAGCGATGGCGACCAGGCTCAGCTCGATGCCGAGCCAGTCATAGGGGTGGTACATCACCCAGCCACCGACCTGGGCGGTGATAGCGAACAGGACAATCGCCACGGCACCGATGCCGAAGCCCACGCCTATCTCATGACGGTTTCACTGACCCAGCC
>CAYVLM010000140.1:0-5945 GCA_964452225.1 uncultured Steroidobacteraceae bacterium
GCCCACCGCCAGGCCGGCGTCCAGCGGCGATCCGCCCATCACCCCCTGGACCAGGGGCGGGACATAGGCGGTCACCCCGAACATGACCACTCCGGCCACGGTGCCCACCGCCAGGCCCGCTGCCACGATCGGCCGGCGCAGGAGGGGTACCGAGACGAGCGGCTCGGCCGCGGCCCGCTCGATGCGGGCGAACGCGAAGAGGAGCAGCGCCCCGCCGACGAAGGAGCCGACGATCAGCGGCGACGTCCAGCCCACCTGTCCCCCCTCGGACACGGCCAGCAGCATGAGCGCCACGCCGAAGGTCAGGGCCGCGGCTCCCAGAAGGTCGAGCCGATGCGCATGGTGCTCGACCTCCTCGTGGAGGAAGGTTCCAATCAGGATCGCGGCCAGCAGGCCCACCGGCACGTTGAGGTAGAAGACCCACTGCCAGCCGACCGTCGAGGTGATCAGGCCGCCGATCGCGGGTCCCACGATGGCGCTCACTCCCCAGACACTCGAGAAGACGCCCTGCATCCGCGCCCGCTCGCGCGGCTCGAAGATGTCGCCAACAATGGTGAACGCGATCGGCTGGACTGCGCCCGCCCCCAGCCCCTGGATCGCCCGGAAGCTGATGAGCATCAGCATCGACCCCGAGAGGCCGCACAGCGCCGAGCCACCGACGAAAAGCGCAAGACCCACCAGGAAGACCGGCTTGCGGCCCCGGATGTCGGCCAGGGTCGAGAAGACCGGCACGGTGGTGGTGGCGGTGAGCAGGTAGGCGGCGAAGACCCAGCCGTACTCGGTGATCCCGCCCAGCTGGCCGATGATGGTGGGCATCGCCGTGCCGACCACGGTCGAGTCGAGCGCGGCCACCGCGATCCCCGCCATCACCCCGGCGGTGACGAGCAGCTGTTCGCGGGTTATGCGCTCCTCGTCTGCCAACTCAGATCAGTGCCTCGCCGCCGTCCCGCGCAAGCGCCGCCGCGATGGCCGACACGGTGTGGCGCCACTCCTCCGGCGGCAGCTTCGGCAGCAGGTCGTCCCAGACGGCGAGCATGGCCCCGCGCATCTGCCACATCCCCAGCGGGCGCGCCAGGAACCAGACGTGGAAGTGCTCCGAGCCGTCGCCCCAGCGGTTGACGTGGACACGGCCGACGTCGGGAAGGGCGCCGATGGCACGGGCGAGGCGCTGGATCATCGGCCCCAGCTCGACAGCCAGCTGGGGAGGAAGATCGGGCAGGTCGTGGTGGGCCAGCGGCTCCAGGACCGCGACCGCCGGCAGGCCGTGCGGCCGCTCCGGATCGGCCCGCACGCGCCAGCGATCGCTGGCCCAGATGGAACCGGCCCCCGGATGGGCGCAGCTCCAGCAGCCCTGGCCCCCGCCCTCCCCATTGCGGTGCGGCTCGGGGATGATCGGCGGGTCGAGCGGGTCGACAAGGATCTCGCCCTCGAACGGGAAGAGCGGGTCGCCGAGCAGCTCCCCGGCTGAGAGGCGTCGGCCGATGGGCAGACGCGCAAGGTACGGGCCGAGTTCGCGCTTCGGGTTCATCGGCTCCAGCGTAGCGTCAACGGTCGCGGAAGAGGGTGAACACTCGCCCCGCCTCGACGAAGCCCGCGGAGCGATACAGGGAATGCGCCGTCGCGCGACCGGGCCCAGACTCGAGGATCGCGCTCCCCGCGCCGGCCGCCAGGCCAACGGCCAGCACCGTGTCGAGGAGGGCGGCTCCGATCCCCGCGCCACGGGCCGGCTCATCCACGACGAGCTCCGGAATCCACAGCTCCGGGTCCCGGCGTCGCAGGGTCGGGCGCAGCTCCGCGGTGCAGATGCCGACGGGCGCACCGGCACGCAACGCGAGCACCGAGCGATCGGCGGGCCGGCCGACGAGCTGACGAAAGGTCCGCGCCACCGCATCCATGCGGTCGGGCACCGGCGAATGGCGCGGCCCCATCTGAGCGATGAGCCGCGTCGCGGCCTGCACGTCGTCCGCCTGAACGCCGCGGACCTCGATCCCGGCGGGCACCGAGCGCCCGCGGACCGCCATCGGTTCGGCACGAAGGCGGATGAAGGCGTCCTCGAATCCCATCCGGGCCAGCAGGGCTGCCCCCGCCTCCTCGCCCTCCTCGAGGTCCACGGCCAGGCGGTGCGCCCCGCGCAGCCGCCATTCCTCGATGGCGACCCGCAGCAGCGCGCGGCCGATCCCTCGCCCGCGGAACGGCTCGGCCACGACCAGCTCCGGCACCCATCCCTCCCAGGTCGCGAAGTTGAGGCGCCGGCGGAAGACGAGGAGCAGCAGGCCCGCGGCCTCCCCGCCCGCGGTGGCCACGTAGGGCACGGTGTCGATCGAGGAGATGAGCGCCTCCCACCGGGCGACGGCGTCGTCCCCGGTGAGGTCGGGCCCAGAAGGGCCCGCACGCGCGCCCAGGATCGCGAGCGCGGCCAGGCGGTCCTCCCGCGCGGCGGGGCGAAGCGCGACGCCGGCCGGCGGCCGAACGCCCAGGCCACCTACCGGCCGCTGCGGTCCCTCATCCATCGAGCCGCCGGCCCTCAGCGTCCCGCAAGCGGGTAGGCGCTGTCGACCGCGAAGCGGCCGGAGGCGTCGGCGGTCATCAGCGTCACCGCGGTCGCCCTCCCGACCACCGGTCCACGGGTGCGAAGGCGCTCGGCGACCTCTTCCTCCAGGGTCGGGGCGGCTCCCGGGGGCAGCCGATCTCCCACCGTGAGGTGCGGCACCACCTCGGCAAAGGCGCCGCCGTACGGCGGGCGGTCGGGCCAGCGAGCATGGACGCGGCGCGTGAGCTCCGTGAACGCCGCGGCCGGCTCCGGAGACAGGTAGACGGTCGTGTCGTCGAAGCGCCCGACAGTCGCGAAGCGAAAGGCGAACGGCGCCACCCCGGCGAAGAGCTCCCGGAGCGCGTGGCGCGCCGCCGCGTCGAGGGACGCCCTCGGGATGAACGGGAAGAGGACCGTCACGTGAGCAGGCACATCGGCGTCCACCGCGGCCGGGTCGCGCGCCTGCCGGAGGTCGCCCACGATGGCATCGGCCTCGGGGACCAGGACCACGAGGCCCGAGTCGCCGATCGCGGCCGGTCCGTCCTGCACCATGCGGGCGTGCCTAGCGACCGGTGAAGTCGGGGGCTCGCTTCTCGAGGAAGGCGGCCATCCCCTCCTTCTGGTCCTCGCTGGCGAAGAGGAGGTAGAAGAGCCGCCGCTCGTGGGCCAGCGCCTCGCTGAGGGGCAGCTCGTATGCAGCGTTCACCGCCTCCTTGGCCACCCGCAGGGCAATGGGCGACTTCGTCGCGATCTGCGCGGCGAGGGCCAGCGCGTCCTCCACGACCAGCTCGTCCGGGACGACCCGCGCCACGAGACCGCGCGAGAGCGCCTCGGCGGCGCCCATCGGCTCGCCGGTCAGCACCATCTCCATGGCCCGGCTCTTGCCGATGGCCCGCGTCAGCCGCTGCGTGCCGCCGGCGCCGGGGATCACGCCAAGGTTGATCTCCGGCTGGCCGAACCTGGCTCCCTCCCCGGCGACGATGAGGTCGAGGGTCATGGCCAGCTCGCATCCGCCGCCCAGGCACCAGCCGTTCACCGCCGCGATGACCGGCTTGCCGATCCGCCGCACGCGGTCCCACTGGCCAATCCGGTTGCCGCGCAGCATGTCGATGGGGCTCGCCGTCGCCATCTCGCCGATGTCGGCACCCGCGGCGAAGGCGCGCTCGTTGCCGGTGACCACCACGGCGCGCACCTCCTCCTCGGCGTCGAGGGCCTCCAGCGCGTCGCAGAGCTGGTCCATGAACGGCCCGTTGAGGGCGTTGAGCTGCTTCGGGCGGTTGAGCCGCACCAGGGCGGTGCGCAGCTCGGGGTGACGCTCGACGATGACGAGCGGCCCGGCGGCGTCCGCGGGCGTCTCCCGGCTCACGGCACGCCCTCCTGCAGCGCGGTCAGCCGGGCCCCGCACCCGGGGCAGAAGCTGGCGCGCAGGGAGATCCCCGTCTCGCCGCACTCTGGGCATTCCCGCCCGATGGCCGACACGTCACGCAGCACCCGGTAGTCCGGCTCGCGCTTGGCATGGAAGGCGTCGACCGCCTCCCGGGTCTCGTCCGAGGTGGAGTGGACCGCCAGCCAGTCGCGGGCGTGGGTGACGGTCTGGGACCAGACGAGGTCACGCCACCAGTTCAGCTGCGTCTTGGTGTAGCGCACCGTGTCGGGGAGCTTGCGACGCAGCTTCCCGGCGAGCTCGGCAACCGCCGCGTCGAGGTCCACCCGCGGGACGACCCGCGTCACGAGCCCCCACTCGAGCGCGGTGGCAGCCGGGATCTCCTCGCAGAGCATCACGATCTCGCGGGCGCGGCGGTCCCCGACCACCAGGGGAAGCCACTGCGTGGCCCCGCCGGCGGGCACCGACCCGTGCTCGGGTCCGACATGGCGGACGTAGGTGTCGTCCGCCATCACTGCGAAGTCGCAGGCGAGCTGGAGCTCCTGCCCGCCGCCCACCGCCGCGCCGTTGATGCGCGCGATCGTGGGCTTGCCGATGTGGCGCAGCCGGTCGTGCATCTCGATGAAGGCGCCCATCCAGCGCCAGTACTGGCCGCTGCTGGCGCCCATCCGTGCCTGCTCGTCCATGTCCGCGCCGCTGCAGAAGGCGCGATCACCGGCGCCGGTCACCACCACCACGGCCATGGCGTCATCCCAGGCCGCGTCCTCGAAGGCGCGGGCCATCTCCCGCAGGGTCGCGAAGTCGAAGCAGTTCATGACCTGCGGACGGTCGATGGTGACCGTGGCGACAGCGGCCCGCGCATCCTTCGCGTAGCGGATGCGCTCGAAGCCGAGCGCATCGGGCGCCCGGGGAACCGGTGCCTGATCGGAATCGGGCATGAAACCTCCTCAGCTGGCCGCGCCCGGCGCGGCGCTCGTCGTGGCGTCGTCCTCGACGACGAAGAGCGTGACCCCCGCGCCGGCGAAGTTGCGCAGGTCGCGAGCGCTCTCCACGCTCGCCTCGCTGGCGATCGCCGCGTCGAGATCGACCCGGGAGTCGAAGAGCATCTCCGCCTGCAGGTAGTAGGGCGTGGACCTCGGACCAATGGCCTCCACGCGCGTCGTCCGCAGCTCGCGCAGCCCGGGGTAGCGCAGGACGATCGGCGCGTGGACGTCGCGGTAGTGCGCGTCGAAGGCGGACGGATCCTCGGGACGCTGGAACAGGGCAACGAGTCGTGCGGTCACAGCAGATGTCGTGGTCGGGGCGAAGGGTTGAGGAAACGAGTCTACACCGGGGCCTGCGCGGCTCCGTGACGGGCTACGTCTCCGGCTCCGTGGTCTCCACGTAGGGTCGACGCCATTCCGGTGCCGCGAAGGGCGGCCCGAAGTAGCTGCGGATGTGCGCGATCCTCCCCTCCCGCAGCGTCAGCAGCTGCACCACGTGCCAGGTCTCGCCGTTCGAGTAGGTGACCTCGCCGTGGGCCCAGTAATCGTCGCCGGTTCCGGTGATGCGCATCAGCCCCCAGCTCGGACCCGCCACCCACTCGTCCTCGCTTCCGACGATCTGGTCCACGTGCGCCTGGTACCGGTCGTGCTCGGGCCACACCCGGAAGAGGGCGATCCACCGCTCGCGGCCCGCGATCCGCTCGCCCGACTGCGGGTACTCCTCGACGACATCCTCCGCCATCAGACCGACCATGGCCTCGCCGTCAAATGCGCTCAATGCCTGGGCGTACCGCTCCACGGTCTCGCGGTTGCTCGGTTGCCCCACGCGTGCCCTCCTCGCTGCTCGTGCCGCCAATGGAAGCGGTTCGCGGCGGCGCTGGCAAGCCCGGACTCGCTACCCTTTGTCCATGGACCATCCGTTCGACGCGGACCACCCGCTCCTCATGGTCGCGGCGGTCACCCCGCTGACCGATGGCGGCGGCGCGCTCGACGAGCGCGCCATCTGGCCCTACGCGGCCTTCCTGGCCGAGCGGGGGGCCGATGGGGT
>CAYVLM010000141.1:0-5933 GCA_964452225.1 uncultured Steroidobacteraceae bacterium
CCACGGTGGTGCCGCCCGGGAAGTGGACCCGCAGGGTCGGGTTGTAGGTGGTCACCGCGCTGGTCGTGAACGTCCAGCTGGCGGGTGCGAACGCGTTCCCGGCCGTGTCAGCAATCCCGGGCCCAACCGACACGCGGTACTTCGTGGAGTTGTCGAGCCAGGTTGACGGCGAGAAGGTCCCCCGTCGCGTCGAGCCTGAGTAGGTCGTCGTGCCGGCAACGGTCGCGCCGGTCGCTGTGTCCGTCACGGTAAGGGTGCTCCCTGAGACCCCTGAGACCTTCTCGCTGAACACGACAGCAACCAACGCGGAGGTGGATGCGCCCGTGCCGGTGGGCGACCTGGCGCTGATCGTCGGCGCGGTGTCGTCGACCTGCACGCCCCAGGTGGCAAGGACCGTCCCGTCGGAAGCCGCGGCGGGAGCCACGTGGGATCCGTCCGCGTCGACATCGGTGATCCGGAGGAGGTACGTCCCGTCGGGGGCGACGGCGTCGGACGCCGCACGCCCGTCCCAGGTCACGCTGTGCGAACCGGCTCCCTGGGAACCGAGCGGCACCGAGTCGATCACGGTGCCCGACGCGTCCAGCACATCGAGGGTCACGCCGGTCGCCGCGGACGGCAGCGTGTAGGAGACGGTGGAGCTGGCGTGCGCGCCGCCGCCCGCCGGGCTGATGAGGCGGGGCGCGACCGCATAGTCGGTAACCCTCGGCGACACCGTCGTCACCGTTGGCGCGACCGACGGCACGAGGTACGCGGTCGTTCCGTCGCCGGCGGCGACCCACCCCGTTCGGGGGTAGTTCGCGCTGGGCCACTCGCTGAAGCCGAACTGCACCTGGTACCAGTCATACCCGCCGGACGAGACCGGCCCGGTGAGGATGGCCACCTGGTCGCCGGTGGACAGCTGGGTGAGCGAGGTGAAGCCGGTTCCCGCACCGGAGCGGACGTTCAGGCTGTCGACCATCGCAGTCGCGAAGCCTCCGACCGCCAGGTCACTCCCCGGATCGGTCATCGCGGGGACCCACGGCTGGGCGTTGCCGAGCGTGTCGACCGCGGAGACGCGGAACTCGTACGTGTGGCCCGGCGTTCCAACGTAGGTTGCCGCGGTGTCGGTCGTGCTCGAGAGCCAGGTGCTCCAGGTGCTGCCCGATCGATCCCGGACCTGCACCGTGTAGGAGGCGACGCCCGAGCCGACGTCCATGGCCCGCCAGCTGACCGGTATCGCCAGGGCGTCGGTCACCGCCGGAAGGCTGGTGATGCCACCAGTCGGCGGCACGATGTCGCGCTGGAACTTGTTCGCGAGGAGGTTCCACAGCTCAGGAGCGCCCTGGTCCATCAGGAGATGCCAGATGCCGACACCGGCCAGTCCGCGCTGGTTGATCATGTCGTACTTCACGCCGAGCGAGGTGGCGTCGTCGTAGTAGCCCTCGATCCACTGGCCGGTCGAGTCCTTGTAGGCGTACCAGGGCACCTGCCCGAGCGGATCCCACTTCCGACCGTGCTTCGTCGCCTGGCTGAGGGACCCGACGTAGTAGTACGCCTTGGATGAGCCCGATGCGCCCGAGACGGTCGACGCATTGAGCTTGCCCGAGGTGGTCAGCCACGTCCGCCCGTAGTACGGCACGCCCCAGATGAGCTTGCTGCCCGAGGTCTCGGACAGGAAGTCATTGACCGATTGGTTCACGTCGAGCATGTAGGAGCTCGACATCGGTGCAACGCCGCCGGCCCGGGATGACCCGGACCAGCTGTAGTCGTAACCCATGACGAAGATCGCGTTGGCCGCTCCGCTGGCCGTCAGGCCGGCGACGTCATATCCGGTCGACCAGGTGGCGGCGCCGGCCGTGGTGCAGACGGTCAGGTAGCTGCCCACGCCGGCATCGGTCAGCCCCTTCTTGAGCTGTTTGACGAACGACGTGTACTGGTCGCGCAGGCTGGTCGAGACGGGCTCGAAGTCCAGGTTGACGCCGTCCGCGTTGCGGTTCTTGACCTGGGCGACGATGTTGCTCACCAGCGTCGCTCGGGCGCTGGCGCTTCCGAGCAGCGCCGCCTGATTGGCCGCGGAGCTGGAGTCCCAGGCCATCATGGTGATCGTCAGCACGACGCGGTCGCCCGTCGCGTGCGCGGCGTTGATCACGGTCGTCATCGCCGACGAGGTCCATCCGTTCCAGGTGGATCCCGACTTCACCAGGTTGCCGTACCTGTTGGTGGCCACGCCGAAGTAGGCGATGGTGGAGAGGTAGTCGTAGCGCATCCACTGCAGGTCGGTGGCGCTCAGCATCCAGTAGGGCAGGAAGCCGAAGACCTGCTTGCGCAGGCCGTTCGGCAGCGCCGATGCCAGGGTGGCGTCGACCCCGGACGCCGACGTCGCCAGCGGGATCAGCGTCGTCTCGCCCGGGCTCGCGGGGTTCGCCACCGAGAGGGTGGCGGGCGATGCGCTCTTCAGGGGTCGCGGCGTCGCGCCGGGCGTGAAGGCGATGACGTCGTGCTCATGGGCCGCCCATTCGGTCGCCATCTCCGAGGGGCCGACAAGACCGGGAGGCGCAACCGGCAGGACCCTGCCGTTGGGCAACGTCACCGCTCCGTTCGGACGCAACGGGGGAATGGCAGGGCCGGTGCCCGACGGTCCTCCGGCGGTTGCGATGCCCGCGGGCCCGAGCGCCGACACGAGCAGCGCTGCAATGGTGGCGAAGATGAGGAGCGGTCGGCGCACCTGGACGGTCTCCTTCGATTCAGGGCCGGCGTACCCTACCAGACCCCATCAATCGACACCGTACGCGCCCGGGGCGGTACGGCTGAATGGTACGAATCTCCCGCCGGGTCCTACCGGCACGGCACTCAGCCCGCCAGGTAGAGGCTGCTGGTCTTCTTGACCCAGTAGCCGGCCCACACCCCGTTGGTGATGTAGTACCAGGTGCCGGAGTGGCCGGGGATGGCGGTGGTGCTCTTGCTGGTGTCGGCTCCCGAGTCGCGGGACAGCCAGTAGCTCTTCTTGCCGGTCACGTTGCCGGAGCTGTCGAACGTGTAGCCCACGGTGGTGCCGCCCGGGAAGTGGACCCGCAGGGTCGGGTTGTAGGTGGTCACGCTGTCGGTCCAGCTCGAGCTGGTGCTGGTGCTGGTGGTCTCCAGGTAGAGGCTGCTGGTCTTCTTGACCCAGTAGCCGGCCCACACCCCGTTGGTGATGTAGTACCAGGTGCCGGAGTGGCCGGGGATGGCGGTGGTGCTCTTGCTGGTGTCGGCTCCCGAGTCGCGGGACAGCCAGTAGCTCTTCTTGCCGGTCACGTTGCCGGAGCTGTCGAACGTGTAGCCCACGGTGGTGCCGCCCGGGAAGTGGACCCGCAGGGTCGGGTTGTAGGTGGTCACGCTGTCGGTCCAGCTCGAGGTCGAGGTCGCCGCGGCAGCTCCCCCGCCGAAGGTCGCGGTCGGGTCACCGGCGAAGGCGTACTTGTACGAGCCGGCCTTGGAGCCGAGCCCGAGCCAGAGCTGCACGCCGCTGACGAATGGATGCGCCTGCTCGCTGACCGTCATGCCGCTCGGCAGGTTGGCGTTGTACAGGTCACCGTAGCTGGTGTCCGGGTTCGACACGATCGATGCCACGAGGCCGGCCGCACCGTGGTCGGTCGCAAAGTACGCGCTGCCACCGAGACCGGCCAGGATCGGGCGCGAGTAGTAGCCGGCCCGCTGGGTCGCCTTGGACGCGGTGGCCGGCGTGTCCCATGACTCGGAGGCGCCCGGCGCGTAGCAGGCGTCGGAGTAGACCATCACGAAGCCCGGCGCGGGGGTGATCGGGCCGCCGCTGCAGTACGCCTGCTGGTCGGACCCGTCGGACGAGGTGAGCGTCCCGAGCAGCGCCTTGGCGCCGCAGTACACCATGTGCGTGGAGTAGTTGTCGCTGTCGCCGCCGGTCGCCGTGCAGTTCAGCCCCCAGCCGTCGTCCCGATCGTCGTAGAGCTTCGTGTTGTAGGGATTCGGATACCCGTTGCCGTGGCCCAGGTAGACGATGACGTTCGCGCCGTCCACGGCGGTCTTCACGGCGTCCCAGGTGGCATCCGGCGAGTAGACCTTGGTGACCGCCGCGCCGGCTGCCGTGGCGGCGTCGGCGATCGAGTCCCCCTGGCTCCGGAAGCCATCGGTGAGGCTGCCCGTCGGACCGACGATGATGACCACCTTCGGCGCAGCCACGACCGCATGGGCCGGGATGGCGGAGGCCAGGAGGGCCAGCGTCGAGACGAAGGCAACGAGGGAGACACGGATCCGGTTGCGCAATGATCTGTTCCTCGAGGAGTTCTCGTCGGCAGGTCGGCCGGCGGCTTCGGGTAGTCCGGTCCTGACCGTACCCGCTTCCCTCGCGCGCGAACATGGGGCGATCGTTCAGATCGGCGCGGTCTGATGGGGCCATACGGCGCGGTACCTCGGTTCCGCTCCGCCGCCCGACCGGCCGCCTGCCGCCTGCCCTGGCCGATAGATCGGCCATGCTCCGCGCGAAGCCCTGCCCGTGCTGAGAATGTGCGATACATCGGTCGGCGCGGAGCACGAGGAGCGCCCCCGCGCACCGCTCACGCTCAGCTGTGCGCGATCTATCGGCCAAGCCCGGCGCCGCCATCGGTTCCGGCGCGAAACGAGCGATCTATCGGGCCGGGACCGGTCCACGGCCGGGCGGGCCAGGCGGGCACCGCCTCGAGCGCCTGGTCAGTCCTGGGTGAAGGAGAGCACGACCATCAGCCGCTCAACGCCGGACGGGTCGATGGCGGGACGCACGAACGCGGTCTGGGTCAGCGCGTTCGGATCAGGCCGCACGGCCTGAATCGTGCCGATGAGCAACCCCTTCGGGTAGGCGCTGGCGAGGCCGCTGCCCAGGCTCAGGCCGGCCGTGACGACCGTGTCGCCCGGCGCCAGCTGATCGCTGGCAGGGACCTTCACGAAGATGAGCTGGCCGCCCAGCTGACCCTGGATCTCGCCCAGGGCGCGGCTCGCCTGGTCGAGCGCCACGACGCTCGAGCGGGTGTCCACCACGAAGCGCACCTGCGCGGTGTCGGTCTGCACGCTCACCACCGTGCCGGCCAGCGCTCCCCCGCCGGGGGCGGCCCCGACCACCGGCATGCCGGCCCGCAGGCCGTCGCTCGACCCGGCGTCGATCCCCACCTCCCACGTGAAGTTCGAGGGATCGCGCGCGATGATGCGCACCGGGAGCAGCCGCATGTTCACCAGGGTCGTCTGCAGGCCGAGCAGGTCGCGCAGCTGGCTGTTCTCGGCCGCCGCCTCCTGCAGCTCGGCGATCCGCTGCTGGGCCTGCGCGAGCTCGCTGCCCAGCTCGTTGTTCTGGGTCCGCAGCCGGTCGATCTCGCCGATCGTCCCGAAGAGCCCGGCGACCGCCTGGCCAATGCCCGCCACGGCGGCGCGCACGGGCTCCAGGGCGCGGGCGCTCGTCTGCTGCAGCGCCAGCGCAGGGTCGGTCCTCGAGGCGAGCAGCATGAGGAGCGAGGCCACCGTGAAGGCGGCAAGCCAGATTCCCGGGCGCGGGCGGCGGTTCGGTGAGCCAAGCATGGCGAACAGGCCCGACCGGCGGCGCCCCGAGCGCGGCGCCCGCGTGAACTGCTCGCTGACGAGCACCCGTTCCAGGGTGTCGAGGTCCTCGAGGACGCGGGCGGTGCCTCGCACCACGCAGGTGAGCGGGTCGTCGGCGATGTGGACCGGCATCTGCGTCGCCTCGGCGACGCGCTTGTCGAGCCCGACCAGCAGCGCCCCGCCGCCTGCGAGCACGATCCCCTGGTCCATGATGTCCGCCACGAGCTCGGGTGGCGTCTCCTCGATCGTCTCCTTGATCGCCTCGATGATCTGGGCCACCGACGGCTCGAGCGCCTCCCGGATCTGGTCGCCGCCGACCTCGATGCTCCGCGGCAGGCCGGTGAGCAGGTCGCGGCCCCGGAACGTCACGGTCCGCT
>CAYVLM010000142.1:0-5842 GCA_964452225.1 uncultured Steroidobacteraceae bacterium
CTGCGCTTCCGCAATGAGATCCAGCGCCTCCTGCCCCGCGACCCCGACCCCGCTGCCGGCGGCCGCGGCGGCGCGACGTTCTGAGCACCCCCCCGCCGCGTCGCCTAGCGGTCCGAGTCACCTCCGAAGAGACGACCGAGGAAACCCTTCGGCGCAGTCGGAGTGTAGTACGGCGGCCCGACCGACTCGTAATGCGCCCGCAGCGAGGCGGACCGCAGGTCGGTGACGACGAGCTCGCGCCGGGATCCCAGGTGCTCAGCCGCGAGGGCGTGCAGCCGGTTGCGGACCGCGTCGAAATCCGAGAGCGGCGCGTCGTCGGTCAGCAGGACGCCCACCGTCCAGCCGGTTCCCACCCGCAGCAGCCAGGCGCGCTCGACGGACGGGAGCTCGGTCAGCGCAAGGCGCAGCTCCGACCCGAACGGTTCGGGCACGCTCGCAGGTGCCTCGAGCGGGGGGAGTCCGCCCAGCGGACGCCGGGCCCGCAGCGCGCCGGGCGAGGCGAGGTCGATCCCGGCAACCAGGAACGGGAGGATCCCGGCGGGAATCTCGACCTGCCCGACCCAGCCGGGGTCCACGATGACGCGCTCGCCCGCCCGCTCCGCCCGCTCGAACAGCTCCCGACCCAGGAGCGTGACGCGATCGCTGCCGGACGGGCCCAGCTGCTCGAAGGCTTCCGGGCTGCTGAAGGCGGCCAGGAAACGACCTTCGTCATCGGCCCCATGCCGCATCCCGTCGACGGTGACCTGGCCGGCATCCGGTGTGCGGCCCCTGGATGAGCGAATGGGCACCAGGAGCGGCCGGGAGAGGAGCGCCACCGCGCCCTCGTCCGGAGCCTCGCCCGGCTCGTCGGCTTCGGTCGGAGAGCCCGCCTCGTCCGGCTGGACCGGTTCGCCGGCCGGCTCGGAGTCTCGCTTCTGGACCGGCTCCGGCCAGTCAAGGCCCTCCGGTCGCTCGTCACTCACGGCGCCGCAGCTCCCCACCCGACCCGGCCAGCGTCCGGAGCACGGCGATCCCCGCGTCCAGCCGTGCCAGGCAGCGCTCCGGGCCGAGCAGGACCATGGACCCGAAGAGCGGCGGCGTCACCGGACGTCCGGTGACCGCCAGCCGGATCGGGCGGAAGAAGTCTCCGGCCGTCCAACCCAATGCGGCGGCAGCCTCCCGGCAGCTCTGCTCGAGCGCCTCGGCCCCGAACGTTCCGGCCGACGCCGAGGCGACGACCTCTCGGGCCTGCCCCAGCGCCTCCGCGGTGGCGCCGGCATCGGCCTTCTTCGGCAGGAGGTCGGCGGGCGCGTAGTGCGCAGCCACCTCCTCGTCGGTCTCGACCAGGAAGGCGATCAGGTCGTTTGCGTCAGCCAGGCGCACGAGCCGCTCGCGGATCAGGGGAGCCACGCCGAGCAGCGTGGCATCGGGCAGCGCGTCGGGCACGAACGGCCGCAGCCGGGTCGCCAGCTCCTCATCGGTCAGGGCCCGGATGTACACCCCGTTGAGGTAGTCGAGCCGGTCCAGGTCGAAGACCGCGCCACCCTTGTGCACCTGCCCTATCTCGAACCGTCGCACAAGCTCGTCCAGCGTGAAGATCTCCTCCTCGGTGCCCGGGGACCAGCCGAGGAAGGCGAGAAAGTTGACCAGCGCCTCGGGGAGGTAGCCCTGCCCGCGATAGGACGCGATGGCGGTCTGGCTCTTGCGCTTGCTCATCTTCGTGCGGTCCGGGTTGAGGATGAGCGGGATATGGGCGAAGACCGGCTCGGGGTAGCCGAGTGCGCGGAGAAGGAGGATGTGCAACGGCGTGTTGGAGATGTGGTCCTCGCCGCGGATCACGTGGCTGATCTCCATGGCCGCGTCGTCGACCACCACAACGAAGTGGTAGAGCGGACTGCCGTCCGAGCGCACGATCACCCGGTCGCCGCCCAGCGCGTCGGCCTCGATCTCGACGCGGCCCCGGACCACGTCGTCGAAGACGACGCGCTCGTCCGGGATCCGGAAGCGAATCACCGGGCGTCGGCCCTCCGCCTCGAAGGCGGCGCGCTCCGCATCAGTCAGCATGCGGCACCGCCCGTTGTAGCGCGGGGCCTCGTGCCGTGCCTCCTGGTCGCGCCGCACCGCGTTCAGCTCCTCGGCGGTGCAGTAGCAGTAGAAGGCGTGGCCCGATTCCAGGAGGCGCTGCGCCTCGGCGGCGTAGCGCTCCGTCCGCCGGCTCTGCCGGTAGGGACCGTACGGACCGATGTCGTCGCCACCGGCGACCTGCGGACCCTCGTCCCAGGTGATCCCCAGCCAGTGGAGGCTGTCAATGATGTCCCGCTCGAACTCCTCGGTGCTGCGCGCCGTGTCGGTGTCCTCGACGCGCAGCACGTAGGTGCCACCCGCGTGCCGGGCGAAGAGGAAGTTGTACAGGCTGGTGCGCGCGGTACCGATGTGGAGCGGCCCGGTCGGGCTTGGCGCCATGCGCACGCGGATGGGGCGACCGTGGTCGCCGGAAGGGGAAGCCATCGATCGGCGATGGTAGCAGGCCCGGTCGGTGCTCCCGGATGCCCGCTCCGGGCGTTGAGCGGTTGGGCGCACAATGCCGGCTGTGTTCCTGACCGGCACGCTGCTCAACGTGACCACGGTCCTGCTGGGGACCTCGATCGGCGTGCTGGCCGGCGCCCGGATGCCGGGTCGGGTCCAGGAGAGCCTGGTCACCGGGCTCGGCTTCTTCACCGCGGTTCTGGCGGTCGGCATGGCCCTGCAGATCCTCGGTCCGGACGTGCCCCGCGGCGATGACCTGGCGGTCCTCGCGGCGCTCCTCGGCGGTGTCCTCGCGGGCGAGCTCCTGCGGCTGCACGACGGGCTCGAGTGGCTCGGGGCCTGGTTTCAGCGCAGGCTGTCGAGCGGCGAACGGCCGAGCCGGGTCGCCGAGGGCTTCATCACGGCCTCCCTCGTCTTCTGCGTGGGCCCGCTCACCATCCTGGGGTCGATCGACAACGGCCTGCGCGGGGACGTCACCCTGCTCTCCGTGAAGTCTCTCCTCGACGGTGTGGCGAGCATCGCGTTCGCCGCCGCCCTGGGGCCGGGGGTCTACCTGTCGGCGATCACGGTGCTCGTCGTCCAGGGCGGGATCGCGGGCGGCGCCTTTCTGCTCACCGACGTGATGGACTCGGCGACGGTGCTGGCCGTCACGGCCGCGGGTGGGCTGATCCTGATGGGGGTCGCGCTGCGGCTGCTGGAGCTGCGCACCGTGCGTGTCGCGAACTTCCTGCCGGCGCTGGTGCTGGCACCGATCTTCATCCGCGTCGCCGACCTGGTGCGCGGATGGCTCGGCTGACGCCGGCCGACGCCGGTCAGCGCCGGAAGCGGCCCAGCCAGCCGACCTCCGCCTGGCGCTCCTCCGTGTGATCGGGCAGAGAGTCCAGCTGCTCGAGCGTGTACGAGACCTCGAGGTACGACGGCGTCATGAGGGTCACGTCATCGGCGGGGATGAAGACGTCGCGACCTCCCTCGTCGAGGCGTACCACGATGCCATGGAAGATGTCCTCCTGGTCCGAGGCGAGGAGGTCGGCCAGGCGGCCCGCGGTCTGGCTGTCGGCACTGCGGATCGGAGTCTCGGGCCGGACCGCCCGCCAGGCGATCGGCTGCTCGGGGCTGATCTCCTGTCCACCTGCCTCGTGGGTCATGGTCCGAACCTCCCTTCCCCTGTCGATGATCTCCGAATTGTGAGCCGAGGCCGTGCGGCTATCGCAGGCGGATGACCGCTCGCACCTCTCCCGAGACGTCGCCGCGCGGGTCGCGGATCTGCGGCGAGGCGAAGTCCGCCAGCTCCCCGAGCGCAGCTACGTCAAGGACCCCGAGCTGAGCGAGCGCCGCGCAGCTCGCCGCGGCAGCAGCGCGGCGTGCCCCGTCCCCGTCCTCGATCTTCAGCGCCAGGCCGATGGCCCCGGGCTCTCGATCGGAGGCGCCCGGGAGGACGCCGACGGCATTGACCCCCTCCGCCCCGCCCTTGGCAACCAGGCGCCCGCGCGCCGCCCGCATGACGGCGGTGTCGAACCGCCCGTGCTCGCCGGCCACCAGCTCGGGGTGGGCCATCATCGCGTCCCGGATACGGGCGAGCGCCTCCCGCAGCGCGACGTCAGGCAGCCCGGATGGATCGGCGAGCCGGGCGAAGGCCAGGGCGGCGGCCCGAAGGGGCACGCCGAAGGTGACCACCCCGCAACCGTCGGTGGCAGTGACCACCTGCTCCTCCGGCAGGCCGGTTACGGTGGCGATCGTCTCGAGGGCGAGCCGCTGCACCGGGTGCTCCGGGCTCCAGTAGCTCTCGACCTCCCAGCCGGCCGCCCTGGCGTGAAGCGCCATGCCGGCGTGCTTCCCGGAGCAGTTGTGCCGTAGCGGCGTGAGCGGCTCGCCGTCACGCAGCAGGCGACGGGCCGTCTCCGCGTCGTACGGCGGATGCGTGCCGCACTGGAGGACGTCGCGCGGGAGACCACCCTGCCGCAGGAGCGCCTGAACGGTTCGAACGTGGCGATCCTCGCCCGAGTGGCTGGCGGCCATGATCGCCAGCGCCTCGGCAGGCGCACCGAAGCCGTAGCCGTCGAAGCGGCCGGAGGCGACGAATGGGGCGAGCTGGAACGGCTTTGCGCTGGAACGCAGGAAGATCAGCTGGTCGGGATCCCCGGTGGATGCGACCAGCGAGCCATCAGTGCGGACGATCGCCGCCGAGCCCCGGTGACGCGACTCGATCGTTCCGCCACGGGAGACCTCGACCAGGACCGGCGGCGCAGCACGACCACGCCCCCGCCCGCGCTCCCCCGACGCTGCGCCCAGGGGTCGCTACTCGCTTCCCGGGCCGGTCGCCTGGCGCTCGGTTGCGCCGGCGGCCTCGCGATCCTGCTTGCTGAAGATGGAGGGTGTGCTCGAAGAGCTCCCGGCGCCGCCGTCGCCGCTCGGCTTGGCGGACGAGGTGGTGGACGGGCGCGCGGGCTCGCGCGTCGTCATCGTCACCGATCCCTCCCAGTGAGCGCCCTCCTTGACGACGAGCACCTGCGTCTTGACGGTGCCCTTGACCCGGCCGGTCGCCCCGATCTCGAATCGGCCGCCGCAGTCGACGTCACCCTCGTAGTCGCCGTTGATGATCACGTTGTGAGCCTTGATCGCCGAGCGGACACGGGCCTGCGGGCTGATGATCAGGGTTCCCTGGCACTCGATCTCGCCATTGGCCTCGCCTTCGATGCGCAGGTCACGATCACTGGCGTACTTGCCGTTGAAGCTCGCGTGGGGATCGATCACGCTCTCGTTGCCGGTCTCCGGCCGGCGAAACTCGGACGGTGAGGGAGTCACGTCGACCTCGCTGCTGAGTGTATCGGGGTACAGGTTGCCTACGACATCCTCGCGCGTCAGGCTGTCGGACTTCGTGTCACGCTTGCCGAAGACCATGGCTTGGGTCTCCTCCTCTTCGGGGGCGCCGCCGGGGCGGCAGATGCGCGGTTGGTCGTGCCGGGACCGCATAGCCTACCAGCAGACACGCGCGCGAGATAGTCCCATGCCAGGAACGGCCCGGTGAGCGACGCCATCGACCGGATCCGCGAGCGGTTCCGGCACTTCGGGCCGAACCACGCCGGTGCGCCGCACGGTTCTCCCCTCTACGTCGTCCTGTGCGCGGCCCTCGCCGAGGACCGCGAAACGAGCGCCCTGCTGCTGGCGGCCCGGCCCCGCCAGCGCATCCCGAACCTGTTCTTCGCGGCCGTCCATGATCTCCTGCTGGCCGGTGATCCCGCCGCCGCCCGCGGCGCTCCACCGTCCCGTCTGGCTCGTCGGCTCGGAGGCGATCGGGGTGATGACCTCGCTCGACGAGGCGATCGCCGTCGAGGTCCGC